>JAQTLG010000064.1 GCA_028715025.1 Dehalococcoidia bacterium
TCCTGCGGGTCCGCTTCCTACCACGACAACATCTGCTTCAGCGCCTACCGGAAGTCAATTATTAAATCCCCCAGATCTGACGGGCTTCTTTTTCTCCATATTAAGCACACCTCCGGTTAAAGTATATCAGTAGTGTCAACATACGAGAACTGAACTGTGATATAGTATATAAATTTAATCTATGCCATTTAGCCTGAAGCAATGCGCTATCGGGCACTTACGTCGCAAGAGAGGTTCAAAATGGGAGATAACAAGCTTTCAGTCAGGACGAAACTCAGCTACGGCATCTACGATTTTGGCGGGAACCTGTTTATGACTGCCACGGCATTCGTGCTGCTGAACTATCTTACGGACACGGTGGGCCTGGCTGCGGCACTCGCCGGCATTGCGCTAATCGTAGGTCGTATTTGGGATGCTTTCTATGATCCCGTTATCGGCTATATCTCCGACAGGACCGTAACCAGGATGGGCCGGCGCAGACCGTTTATGCTCGGGGGCGTGATTCCATTGTTTATAGCGATGATTGTAATGTTTACAAATCCTGCTCTCATCGCAGGTGCGGGAATCAGCCAGACAACGCTCTTTATCTATGCCATTGTCGTTTATATGATCCTGTGTACTGCATATTCAACGGTTAACATTCCTTACTCATCGTTGGCTCCCGAACTGACGGCCGATTATAACGAGAGGACTTCTCTAAATGGATATCGCTTCGCTTTTGCCGCCGTTGGAACTCTGCTTGGGGCCGGGCTGGCCTTGCCGATAGTAGCCATAGCTCCCGATAAAAACTTGGGATTCGTACTTATGGGACTAATCTTTGCCGGAGTTATGCTTGCATCTGCATTGATCACCATATTTACGGTCAAGGAGCCCACCGAACTCAAACCAGCCAAGACGATGGGGTTCCTGCAAACATATGCTCAGGTATTTAAAAATGGGCCATACATAGTACTTCTGCTGGCATACATACTGAATCTTATGGCCATTACAATCGCCAGCGCTACAGTGATTTATTACTTTAAATATATACTTGACGCAGAAAGCTCGACTACGTGGGCTATGCTGACGCTTATAGGAACGGCAATTTTATTCATACCTGTCAGCGTTGTCCTGAGCAAGAAACTTGGTAAAAAGCTCGTGTATGGTGCAGGCTTAGTCCTCATGGCCGTTATGCTGCTGATACTCTTTTTTTGCGGGCAAACTCAGGGGGTCACGTTCACACTCATAACTATGTTTTTTATGGGCATCGGATTCGGTTTCACGTATGCCATTCCGTATGCCATGGTGGCCGACGCTATCGAGTATGACTATATGCGTTCAGGGGAACGTAGGGAAGGGGCCTTTTTCGGATTCTGGACCTGGGGATTTAAAATGGGACAGGCGCTGGCGGTCTTTCTCATGGGCATTATGTTGGAAGCTCTGGGATACGTCGCAAATGTCCAGCCGCAACCTGAGACCGCCCAATTGGGGATCAGGCTTTTCATGGGCCCGATACCGGCCATCATATTCATCATCGCGGCCGTGATTCTCTTTTTCTACCCTATAACTGAGAAACGCTATCAAGAGATACTTAAGAATATCGCTGAGATGGAAGCAGAGAAGCTCTTAAAAGTCTAAACTGATCTTCACTGATTTTGGCAGCCCGTAATTCTGATTTTCCTGACAAAGTTGCTGAAAGCAGTAGATTCGAGGTGGAAGCCGTTAATGCGGCTGAAAAAACTCGATGTAAGTCCTACATCTCAGCCATTTTGATCAGCCCGCTGGTAAACATAAAATATGCCCCGATGAAGCAGACCGTGGCCAGGGCCAGGACCACGATCGCCACGACAAGGGAAACTCTGTCCCTGTTTTTTATTGCCGGCCGTAAAAACCAGATGCTCAGCGGTATAAGAAAAACGCCGATTACGATGCAGATCACGCCAAGGACGTTGCTAAGTGTTTTTATAAGATCCATCGGATTTTAGAAGTGTAGTTTATTTCCTGATAGTTCGCAAGAGATCTAGACGGGCCCGATCCTTTCTGAACACAGCGAAGAGCGGAGGAGAAAGTGCACGAGCCACAGCCTCTCAGGTAAGAAATGGGAATTTCTGTTATAGTAATCGAGTTGTAATAAATGTCTATTCTCCGGCAAGCTGAAACAACCAAGAGGGGGAAGTATGTATAATGCGATAACCGATGTGCCCGGCATCAAAGTGGGGCATTATACCAACCTTAAAGCGGCAACAGGATGTACGGTGGTGTTATGCGAGGATGGGGCGGTGGGCGGTGTGGATGTCAGGGGGGCATCACCCGGCACCAGGGATACGGATTTGCTGCGTCCCATGAACCAGGTGGAAAAGGTACACGCTGTATTGCTGAGCGGCGGAAGCTGCTTCGGCCTGGATGCTGCGGGCGGCGTACAGCGTTATCTCGAGGAGAGAGGGTGTGGCTATGAAGTGGCCGGCGTGAGAGTGCCGATCGTCCCGGAAGCTATACTCTTCGACCTCGCCATCGGTAACGCTAAAGTCAGGCCCGGTATAAAGGAAGGTTATAAAGCCTGTATGGCAGCAGGAAGTGGTGGTGTGCCCGAAGGATGCGTGGGCGCCGGGACGGGTGCAATGGTCGGACAGCTTATGGGAACGGCCAGGGCCACCAAGAGCGGCCTGGGTACCGCCAGTGAAAAAATCTGCGGCAAAGTTATCGTCGGCGCTATCATCGCGGTCAATGCGCTCGGGGACGTTATCGATCCGAATACCGGCGAGATCATAGCCGGATTGCGCAAGCAGCGGGGGAGGGGATTTATCAGCAGCGTAGAGCTGATGAAAAAGGGCGTCGGTTATTCAGCGCAATCCGGCGGAAACACCGTAATTGGTGTTGTGGCCACCAATGCGCGCTTGACCAAGGAGCAGGCTAACAAGGTTGCGCAGATGGCGCATGACGGCATGGCGCGGGCCATTAACCCATGCCATACCATGCTTGACGGCGATACCATTTTTGTCCTTTCAACCGGGACCAGGGAATGCGATATCACCACCGTGGGCCTGACCGCGGCGGATGTAATTTGCAGGGCGATCATACGTGGGGTTAACCAGGCCGTAACGCTGGCCTGCGTGCCGTCCATGCACGAAATGGCCGCTGCTGCCCGTAGAAAATGCTAAGTTCTTTACCGGGAGACCGGTTGCTCATAGAATTCTGCAATGATTGAGAATATCAAGTGGCCGGTATTAAAGGAAAGGTGTTTTAAGGAGGTTTTGTATGAGAGTGGGTCTTTTCGGGTTTGGCAGAACAGGTAAGTCCGTTGCGACAGTATTGCTGCAAAGCAAGGAATCGCACCTTTGCTGGGTGATCAGGAAGTCAGAAACGCTACAGCATCGGTCAGTCCCTGAGTTTTTAGGTATTGAATCGGATGAACCCGGATTAATTTTTCCCAAAGATGAATTACCGCCGCCGCGGCTTTTCGATGAACATCCTGTAGATGTATTGATCGACTTTTCTTCTGCGGAAGCCATTTTAGCTTACGGCGGGGAAGCGGCAAAAAGAGGAATTGCTATAGTCAGCGCGATATCAGAGTATCCCGGCGCGACAATTGATTTCATAAAGAAATTATCGCGGCAAACGAAGGTGCTCTGGTCTCCCAACATTACTATCGGTATCAATTTCTTGATGCTGGCGGCTAAAGTTCTTAAAAGTATTGCCCCTTATACGGATATCGAGATTATTGAAGAACATTTCAAGGCCAAAAAGGAGGTTTCAGGCACATCCAGAATTATGGCCAGAGTATTATCTTTACCGGAAGAATCAATTAAAACGATCAGGGCGGGCGGTATTGTCGGCAGGCATGAGATTCTCATCGGGTTTCCCTTTCAAACAATACGCTTAACTCATGAGTCAATATCGCGAGAGGCGTTCGGCAACGGTGCGTTGTTTGCTGCGCAACATCTCATGGATAGGCCGAAAGGCTTGTATTCTTTGGAGGACCTGTTGATACCGTATTTTAATCTGAAGCAATATATGTGAACAGGGTAAATGTGTTGACGGGCATGATGCCCCCGAAATAATAAAGAGAAGAGGTTGAGGCATGGAGAATGATCCGTACGCCGCTAAATTCTGGCGGAAGTCCTTCGATCCGCACGTAAAAAGCCATTTCGACTATCCCGAAAATAAGATGTTTACCGATCTTTTCCTGGAGGCTGTCAACGAGGTGCCGGATATCACTGCGGTCAATTACATGGCAAAGGAGATTACGTTCAGGCAGATCGATGAACTGTCCAATCGTTTCGCAGCTTTCCTTATCAAGCACGGTATGAAGAAGGGCGATGTGGTGGGGGTGTACTCACTCAACCTGCCGGCTTACTACATCGCCATACCGGCCATCTCCCGGGCGGGCTGCGTATTGACCGGAATCAGCCCGCTGCTGACTCCCAGGGAGCTTGAGTACCAGCTCAATGATTCCGGAGCAAAGATACTGCTGGCGCTGGACGTTTTCTGGGGCAATATCAGCCAGATCATCGGCAAGGTCAAGCTGAAGGGCATAGTGCTGACCGGCTTCAGCGATTTTCTGCCGGATGCGCAGCCGCTTAAATTGCCCGAGTCACCCGCACCTGTATTCAGATTTACCGATATCATGCAGGAGTACCCCGCCGATCCGGTCAATGTCAGGGTAAAAGGGGAAGACCCCCTGCTGATGCAGTATACCGGTGGCACGACGGGACCCTCCAAGGGCGCGGTCCTGACGCACAACAACGTGGTGCGCCATATGATCCAGTGGGGCAATTATGTGGAGGCGGTTAAAGGGCAGGAGCGCATTCTGTGTCCCTTCCCGCTCTTCCACCAGGCAGGCCTCTTCCTCGGCCTGTTCTGCCTGGTATATGCCACACCGCAGGTCGCCATACCCAATCCGCGCGATTACGACTTTATTATTAAATGTATCACGGAATATAAACCAAGCGTGCTCACGGCCGTGCCCACTATCTATCTGGAGCTGATGAAGAAGCCGGAGTTCCGCGCGCTCGATTTCTCGGGCATCTGGGGCTGTATCGCGGGTGCGGCGCCTTTCCCGGTTGAGTACCTCAAGGAATTCGAGGAGATCGTGGGCAAGGACAAGTTCAGCGAGGTCTACGGCATGACTGAGACCTGTCCCCTCATCGCGGCCAATCCCCGTTACGGCAAGCGTAAATTCGGCTCGGTCGGACTGCCGGTCGGCGATACCGAGGTCAAGATCGTCGATCCGGCAACCAAAGAGCCGGTCCCCATCGGCGAACCCGGCGAGCTGGTGGTGCGCGGTCCGCAGGTGATGAAGGGTTACCACAACAAGCCGGAGGAGACGGCCAATGCCCTCAGGGACGGATGGTTCTATACCGGCGACATCTGCCGCATGGATCAGGACGGCTATATCTATATCGTCGATCGACTCAAGGACATGGTCATCGTCTCAGGCTACAAGGTATTCACCCGTGAGCTGGACGATATCATCGTCGAACACCCCGACGTTGCTCTGGCCGCCTCTATAGGCGTTCCCGATCCCAACCGTCCCGGCAACGAGACTGTGGCTTCAGCTATCGTGCTCAAGGAGAGCGTGGAGAAGAGCGACGCCGAAAAAGAAAAGATACGCGAGTTTATAAGGCAGCGGGAAGCTCCCTACAAGGTGCCAAAAATAATCGTATTCTACGACAGCCTGCCTACCAGCGCCGTGGGAAAGATATTGAAGCGCGAGTTGCGTGAGATGTTGAAGTCCGGTTAAAAAGAGCACAGGGGGGAAAGGGCGTGTCCCCTTTCCCCAGACAGTGCACTACAGATTTCTCTTGATATAGTCGGTCATAAGATTGAACAGGTGCACCTTGGTATCCTGGCCGTCCATATGATGCTTCTTGCGTGGATAGATCATTAAATCGAATGGTTGTCTACCGTTTTCGAAGGCATAGATCATCTGCATGGTGTTTGACATATGAACGTTGTCGTCGGCTGTGCCGTGTATTATCAGCAGCTTCCCTTTCAGTCCATCCGCATAATTCAATGCCGAACTGGTTTCATAGCCCTCTTGATTTTCCTGGGGCAGGCCCATATAACGTTCGGTGTAAATCGTATCGTAGTTGAGCCAGTCAGTAGGGGGCGCTACAGCTATACCGGTGGTGAAGTAATCGGCCGCCTTGAGCATGCACATGCAGGTCAGGTAACCCCCGTGGCTCCAGCCCCAGATGCCGATGCGGCTGCCATCCACGTAAGGAAGTTTTTGCAAATATTTGACGCCGGCGATTTTATCCTGGATGTCCAGGGTACCCCATTGGCGGTATACAGCCTGCTCAAAGTCTCTGCCCCGTCCTATAGTATCCCGGTTGTCCAGGGTAAAGATGATATATCCCTCCTGCGCCATCATCTCATGCCACAGGTTTCGTTTGCGCGCATCATCTTCCCATTGATCGCAGACCACCTGTATAGCCGGTCCGCCGTAGGTGTACATTAAAACGGGGTATTTTTTAGCCGGATTAAAGTCCGGTGGTTTGATCATAAAGGCCGGCAGTTCCACCCCTTCGTCGCTTACAAATGTCAAGAATTCCGGTTTCACGAGGTCCAAGTTCTGAAGCTCTGCAACATCATTGGGCTCAACGACGTCGATCGGCATTCCTTCTGCGGAATACAGGCTCACTTTATTCGGCTGGATATAAGTGCAGAAGAAATCCAGGTAACAACTGCAATCCGCCGGCATGCTGATTGTATGCCAGCCGTCCCCCTGCGTTATTTGCCGTAAGCCGCTGCCGGTCAGGTCAACGCTGTAGAGGTGGCGTTCCCAGGAGGCTTTTTCCGTCGAGCGGAAATAGGCGAGTTCGTTCTCCTCGTCTATCCCTACCAGGTCATCCACCTCCCATTTGCCGCTTGTGAGTTGTTGAACCTGTATCCCATCTATGTTATAGAGGTACAGGTGCTTGTACCCGGAGCGGTTGGAGGACCAGATGAACTGCTTGCCGCCTTGGATAAACGTGAGATCATCGTAGATATCGATCCAGCCGCTGGCGTTCTGTTCTGTCAGTATAATGCGGGTTTTGCCTGTCTGGATATCGGCTGACAGTAGTTCGAGTTTATCCTGCAGCCTGTTCAGCCGCTGAATAGCCAGCGAGCCGGAGTCGGGCATCCATTTGATCCTGGGTATGTAGATATCGGTATTGCTTCCTATATCCATCCATACCGTACTGAAATCTTTCACTGATACTATGCCGATCTTCACGATGGAGTTGTTTTCACCGGCCCGGGGGTAATGTGTATTCTGGACCACGTTATCGGGCGGGATAAAATCGATGATTGGAAATATGGGTACGGCGCTCTGGTCCATTTGATAATAGGCGATATGCCGGCCGTCCGGCGACCAAATAAATCCGGTATCGATGCTGAACTCCTCACCGTATACCCAATCGGCCTGGCCTACAAGCAGATCCTGTGTGCCCTGTGTAGTCAACTGCACAACCGAGCCACTGACGATGTCAATGTCATAGATGTTGTAGTCTTTGAGGAAGGCTATTTCAGTACCATCGGGTGAGAACTGGGGCGCTGTCTCCGCTGCCTGATCCCGCGTAAGTTGCTTAAATTTCGATGTTTTTATGTCATAGAGAAAAAGATCGGTGTCAGAAGACAATAGCAGCTCGTCTCCCGTGGGTGACAGTATATAGCTGTCAAGATTAAGCTGTGCTCCGGCAAGCTGCGTATCAAACTCGGTGATCTTCTGATTATCAAGGAGGCTGATCTTCTCAAGTTTTTTCAGGTTGTAATACCAGATATACGATTGATTATTCGATGGATCTAATTCATAGTAAGTGAATCCGTTGTCGTCGGGCATCCACTGCACACCTGTGATGGTTTTCCCCCACAGAGCAGCGCTGCCGTATATCAGGTCAACGCTCAGCTTATTAACTTGTGTGGTCTTATCTGCGCAGGCGGCAAATGTTACACTTGACAGTACGGTAATTATCAGCACAGCAATGTTTACGGCTTTAATCATTTTCGACCTCCCACGCTGTAGAGTATGCCTTGAAGTCTAACAAAACAGGTATGGGGGTGCAATGATTCAATTCATTTAGAAACATTGTGTCGATTAATATCAATATAAATCAGCAGGAAGGTTGATTTAAACTTGG
>JAQTLG010000065.1 GCA_028715025.1 Dehalococcoidia bacterium
CGGGCCAAATGCTCGCATAGATGTTTACCTATACCATACCCCACGGTCGGCCTGGCCGGAGACTGTTCGTTCACCGGTTCAGGTCCCTCCCAGGGAATACCATGATATTGTATTGAGCTGGGGAAAATCACCCGCTTGATGCCGGCTAGCCTGGCTGCCTCAAAAACGTGGAAGGTGCCTGTATTCATGATTGTGTACTGCTTATACAGGTCACCGGCTTTTTCCGGTCGCTCGCTGACGCCGCGCTCCTCTGCAGAGAAAAACACCATGTGCGCCACTTTATCTACCTTGTGTTTCGCAAGAGTCTCTGCGATCAATTTGTAATCCAGGATATCCCCTTCTACCATGGTGATTTTCGCCGCAGTGTCGCCCAACCTGCCCGGTGTCGATTTGGGTTCAAGACAAATCACTTGCTCCCCACGCTCCACCAGGTTCTTGATAACGCGGGCGCCGATAAAACCTTTCCCGCCTGTTACTAAAGTCGTCATCTCTTTTCCTCCTTTTCGTTCCTTCTATAGCTTAAATAACTTTTTTGCATTTTCACCCAGTATCAGATCGACTTCAGCCTTGCTAAACTCATAACCGAAGCTTTTAGCCTTTTCAGGGAGCTCCTTGAAATAGTTGACCCAGCCCGGCAGGAAACCGAGCGAGCGGTAGCGCTTGCCTGAAGGATGGTCGCTGGCAAACAGGATATGGTCTGCGCCAAGGTTGTCCCGCATGCTGGCCAGGATGGGCACGAAGTCGTCCATATTCACTGCGCCGAAATTCCAGTTGGATAGCTCCAGGTAACAGTTGGGATGACCCTTGGCAACCTGTATGGCTGCCTCCCACCATTTGGGGTAACCGGCATGAGCAATGACTACTTTTAAGTTTTTATACATCTTCAGTAGCCCTGCGATATGTGCGGGATGGTTGTGATTGGGCAGGGTAAAATCGGCGCCAAGCATATTAATGCCTTCCCCGGCACGTGTATGGATGACCACGGGTATATCCAGGTCGGCACATGCTTTCACCAGAGGTTTGGCCTCTTCGCTGTTGACCAGCAGGCTCTTGGTGGTAAACTCGCCGCAGCCCTTCAAGCCGCATTCCTTGATGGCCTTGGTCATAATCTTGGCACAGTCGGACCTTCGCGGGTCCACATAGGCGCAAACGTAAAGCCTGCCCTTGTATTTCTTCTGAAACTCGCCGAAAAGCACAACCTGCTCAGCGTAGGGGACGGCGGGCTCCTCACCGGTCCAGTAGGTGCCGAAATCGGTCATCATGATAATGCTGGCATCCACGCCGGCCTTGTCCATATTGGCGATATATTCTGTACCGTCCGGATCGGTGACTCCCTCCTCGATCTTGGGAAGGATCATCTCCGGCTTGCGTCCCTCCTCTTTCTTGGCCCATTCCTCGGCCGTATTGCGGTGGAATGCCGTCGGCATGAATCCTTTGAACCAGAAATGAGTATGAGCATCAACAATCATGTCTTTTTCCTCCAGTTTATTAAGCGACGATCTTAGAGCCCTTGAGAGCGCTGATATCTTTGGTGTCATATCCTATCGATTTAAGTATTTCGTCGGTGTGCTGACCCAGCGTGGGAGGCGGCCCCTGCATTTTAAGAGGCGTATCTTTCAATTTCCAGGGAATGCCAACTGCCTTTATCCTGCCCGCGACCGGGTGGTCCAGCTCCTGAACCATGTTCACCGCAGCCACCTGCGGCTCGCCCAGTATATCTTCAACCGTCTTGAAAACGGCGCTGTAGCCGCCTACGCCTTCTACGATGGCTTTTATCTCTGCAGCAGTCTTGCTCTCCAGGGCCGGCTCGATGACAGGCTTAAACTCCTGCGCATCCCTGCCTATTCCTACCATCTTCATGCCCTTCTCCTTAAAATACGGGTCCTCCAGCAGCGCGTCCAGGCCGACCTTCCTGCAGAATTCCTCCCACCCCTTCTGCGCCTTTTCCGCATCGATCGGCATGCCGAACATCAGGGCCCGGTCTTGCGTTTTATAGCCGTTTTCCTGGTGGTCGAACGGACCCGTGAAGTGCCAGCCGCCCGGCAGGTCGGGGTTATAGTGGGCGGTGATAATGTAACTATACATCATGATCATATTCAGGAATTGCGAACTGTCGATCTTCTGGCCTTTGCCGCTTGGCTTGCGGTTGAAAAGGGCCGAGAGGATACCAATAAACGACCAAATGCCACTGGTTGTGCCCACCATGTCAACGCCCAGGCGCACCGGCTCCCCGCCCGTCTCACCCAGGAACCACTGGTAACCAGCCATGCCCTGTATTTCAAGCTCCGATGCTGCATAATCTGCATAGGGGCCGACCGTCCCGAAGGGCGAGATCGCGCAATATATCAGTTTGGGATTGTCTTTGCTTAGCCGGGCATAACCAATGCCCATCTCGTCGGCCTTGTTCGGTCCGAAATCCTCGATCAATACATCGACCTTTTTAGCCAGCTTGCGGACTATCTCCCGACCCCTTTCTTCCTGCAGGTTCAGAGCGATGCTCTTCTTGCCGCGGTTCAACGCCATGAAGAGCGAGCTTTCACCTTTGATCTTTTCGCCCAGTTTGCGCGTCCAGTCTCCGTCGATGGGCTCCACTTTTACGACCTCGGCGCCGCTGTCGCTGAGCTGCATCGAACAGAACGGGCCAGATATCTCCTGACTCAGGTCAAGTACCTTTATTCCTTTCAGAGGTGTCATCTTAAAGATCCTCCTATCGCTTACCCTTGCTTTTTCCGGCTTTGCCGGAGATCTCCGCAAGAATTTCTTTTCTGTTTTTATCCGGCTTGACCGGCCCCGTGATCTTGATCGGTTGGGGTGGATCACTGAATTTCAGCGGGAAGTTGCTGAAGAGAGCAGGGCCCCACATGGTATTGCATTTGACAATCATCTTGTTTTCTCTGATGTGGGGATCGTTGTATATCTCGTCCACCGTATTGATGGGGCCTACCGGCACACCGTTGCGGCGCAGCAGTATGATCCACCACCTGGCGGGTTCCACGGCGAACTTCTCCTCAAGTATGGGTATGAGCTCCTCCCTGTGCTTGACTCGGTCCGCATTGGTGGCGAACCTGGGATCTTTCTCGAGGTCAGCCAGCGCCAGCGCCTTGCACAGCATGGACCAGTACTCCTCCCTATAAATGCTGACGTTGATATATTTATTATCATATGTTCTGAAGGACTGTGACGGCACGATATTGGGATTGGCCGTGCCCATGGGCACCGGGCTTTTCCCCGTTGCGAAATACTCCGATATCCTGGTGGTCTCGAGTGCCAGCGTAGCTTCAAGCTGGGACATCTCCACCTTCTGACCGCGTCCTGTCGCCTGTCGAGTCATGAGCGCCAGCAGCACAGCCTGGACGATGTTCAGACTGGTAGTAAAGTCTACCGATGCAACGTATCGAAACATCTCTCCCTGGCTGCCGGGAGGGCCGTTCAAACTGGCGAAACCCGAGGCGAGCTGCATCAGTGGGTCGTTGCTGGGCGAATTGGCCAGCGGCCCGGTTGCGCCGTAGCTGGAGCTGGCACAGTAGATGATATTGGGATTCGCTTTACTGACGTTTTCATAATCGAATTTCAGCTTCGTCATTGTCCCCGGCGGATGGTTTTCTATTATGACATCGGCCGTAGCAACTATTTTTAAGGCAATCTCACGGTCCTCTTCCTTCTTCAGGTCGAGGACTATATTGCGCTCATTGAAATGCGCCGTAATATAAGCCGTGCCCGCGCCGCCCTGCATGGTGCCCGCATGGTAAAGGCCATCCAGCTTGGGGGGCTCAAAACGTATAACATCGGCCCCCAGGGCTCCCAGCAGGCAGCAGGCGATCGGCCCAACGCCCCAGCCACCTGCATCTATTACTCTTACGCCATTTAACATATCAGTACCTCCAAAACAGCTGGCCGTTTCATTCGACGGCCTTGATTTTTCTTAGCTCCTCTATCTGGGGCTCGCCGTATCCTATCTCCTGAAGCACTTCATCTGTATGTTCTCCCGGAATCGGGCAGTACCTGTTGAACTGGGCCGGAGTGTCGGATAACTTGAGCGGGTTGCCCAGTTGCTTTATCTTACCCAGCACTGGATGTTCCTTCTCCATGATCATCTGCCGGCTGACCAACTGGGGATCCTCCATAGCTTCCTCAACATAAAGTACCGGTCCCATGAACACCTGCCTCTGCTTGGCCCATTCCCACCACTCATCGCGCGTTTTTGTCAGAAACAGCTCCCGTAATATCTGGAACATCTCCTGGCGATCGTTCTCGTCTTTGGGCCACTGCCTGGGTATCAGGTCAGGACGGCCTATGCCCTCGCAGAAATTTTTCCAGAAAGGTGTCTCAATGAACTGGATGGCGACATATTCGCCGTCCTTGGTGAGATACGCCGAGCAGTGCGGATCGCCGCCGGTCTGAGGTGTGAGGCCACGCCTCCTTTTTTCCCCCGATACCATGTACATGGTGGCATCGAAAGAGATCAGCGAGAATACTGTGTCGAGATAGGCAATGTCCACCAGTTGCCCTTTACCCGTCCTCTCCCTGGCCTGCAATGCAATCAGGATGCCTATCAGGGGATGCAGTCCCGCGCCGGCGAAATCCGCGACCATATTGCTGGGGAAGCAGGGCGGCCCGTCCTTGGGACCGATCAGGCTGAGCGCACCGCCGATAGCCATAAAATTGGCGTCGTGACCCACGATATCCCGGTAGGGGCCTGTCTGGCCGTAGCCGCTGACCGCGCAGAAGATAAGGCGGGGATTGATCTCTTTCAGGGTATCGTAACCTATGCCCAGCTTCTCCATTGTGCCCGGCCTCGAATTCTCAACCAGTATGTCCATCTTTTTGATTAATTTGTAAATGACCTCTTTGCCCTGTTCCGATTTCAGGTTGAGCTTGATGCTGCGCTTATTACGGTCGATAAAGGTATAAGCGGACATCGTCTGCGCGGCCGCCTCCATGGGCAGCGCCAGGGTGTACCCGACGGGATCGACCTTGATTACGTCTGCGCCGAAATCACCCAGATGCATGGCCGCGAAGGCGGGTGGGAACCCCCGGCAGATATCGATAACTTTTAAGCCTTCCAATGCTTGTACCATGATCACTCCTTGTTTTTATTGCATGACAGCGGCCGGCTCAGCCTTGTTAAGAGGCTTGCCGGCCGGGTTGCTGACCTGTACTAAACCACCTGGACTTCTACGCCCTCCTCCTTCTTCCTCGCGCTATAATAATCGGCATCAAATGTTTTGTACATTATCAAATAACCGATAGAGGCTATAAGTAGAATGGCGCCGTTTACCCAGAACGCTATCTGAAGATTTGAGGCATCCGAGATAGCGCCGGTCACGGCCGGACCCCACAGGCCACCGAAGAAAAACATGCTGAAAATATAGGCGCCGTAGGCTGTGGCACGCTGATAGAAAGGAACCACTTCTTGGCTGGCTGTGTGCTGCACCGGGATGAAAGCGAACTGGCAAAAGACAACGATGAAGAACAGCCACCAGATGTTAAGGGCCACTGCAGCGACGAAAAAGACAAGGCAGATAATTATGCAGATCCAGCACAGAAGGACCTTGTTGCGCGGCTTGTTTTTCGACATTCTATCACCGAGTATTCCACCTACCGGGCCGGCTACCAGCGCAGTCAGCATAATGGCGCCCGTTAAGGTGCCGGCCAAAGCCACATCCATGCCCATGAACCTGTTGAAATAAGTGGGCAGCCAGTACATGATCGACATGCTGAAAAGGTAGGCCAGGCCGAAGGATATAAATAATGTAACCAGCGTCTTGACCTTCAGGATATCTTTAATCACGCCGGCGAAGCTGGTGGACATGCCTCCGACCTGCCCGTTGGCGTCCTTCGGCTGGTTTTTATAATCAGGTATAAACCATGCCAGTATGCCGAAGATGATTCCCGGGATGGCCACAGCCATGAAGGCGGTGCGCCATCCGTATTTAATCGCGACTGCTCCACCTATGACCATGCCGATGGCCGTGCCCACAGCCGCCGCTGTGGTCCATATGCCGGTCAGTGTCGCCCGCCTCGATTTTTTCACTGAGGCCATCAGCAATGCCTGACCTCCTGAATTGAAGCTGGCCTCGCCCACACCGAGTATAGCCCGGGCGGATATCAACTGGCCAAAATTGGCCGCCAGTCCGGAACAAAATGAAGCTATGCTCCACACAATGGACATAAGCGAGATCATTCTTCCCCTGCGCCAGCGGTCGATTACATAGGACAGGGGCAGAGAGAGAAGCCCCACCATGGCCAGTACTATAGTGCTCAACCAGCCGAGCTGGGTATCCGTGAGACCGAGCTCCTTTTGCAAGATGGGGAACATGGGGCTGATAACGGTCCTGGTGGCAAAATCAAGCAGATAGAGAATATAGAGCACTACCATCAGGTACCATATTTTCCATGTTGGCAATGGCATAATTACTTTTTCGTCGTTGTCGGCAGCTTTACTCAATTTGTCACCTACCTCCCTAAATTTAATTTGATCGCGCTGACCTGAACTGAGACGAATAATGCTCACGCCTATTTGGCGTTTTTTTTCAAACCGTACCTTTCGTAATATTTGGCGGGTATCTTGTCGGGATCCTTATATATCATGTAGCGACAGGGATCTTTGCCGAACTCCTTGGGCGGCTCAATGACCCAGATGGGATAGCCTGTCTCCTCCATGGGTATGATGTCCTGCAGAGCGCAATGCACGCAGTAGACCGGGACATCCGTCTGCCCGAAGGTCATGCGCTGGGCCTTTTTCACCCTGGCTAAATTCTTGGGCGGATTATAGATACCGTTAAGCACGGCTCTTCCTCCGCTGCCACAGGGCATCATCATAACCGTGACCTTTTCGTCGTCCTCCTCTTTCTTCAGCTTGGTCAGATGCCCGCTGAAACCGGCGGCCAGCATCTGCACCTGCCGCTTGATGCTTTCAGCCCGGTATATCTGCGCCAGGACCGTAAAATCCTTGAAGACATCGTGCAGTACCTCGTAGAGGGCTTCATCCCCCATGTGGTTATAGACATAGCTCATCAGCGTGGCAATCCAATCCCGGAACCCCTCGTGCATGGAGAAAAATTCTTTGTACTGCCGTCGGTTCAGCTTCTTTGCCTTCTGCAGATCGCCTGCATCGATCGCCTGCTCGACCAGGTCGACTGTCTCGGTTCCCAGCTCCTGTAGTTCGGCTTCAGTGAATAGTCTCTCAGCCATGATTTTCTCTCCCTGATGTAATCTTTGTTGATTTGTTCTCCGCTACGACCGGCAGATTTGTATCCTATCCCGTAATACTTGCTTTATTTTGTTGACCTGGTATGATTTAATTTAATATAATAATGTTATATTGTAATATTATTAATACATTGACGGCAGAATTCTATAATACATTTATTTATTTGTCAATAAGGAATTTAGGGAACAGGTGAATGGATGAGTAAAAAGAACAAATGGATTGAGGAAATACTCAATCCTGCTTTAAAAGGCATTAAGCCGCGCCAATCGGCCTACAAATCGAGCTCGGGCAGCGAGGTGGAAGCGCTGTTCACGCCTGAAGACCTGGCTGGTTTCGACTACGAGCGGGACCTTGGCTATCCCGGGCAATATCCATACACCAGGGGCATACATCCGGCCATGTACCGCGGCAGGTTATGGACCATGCGGCAGTATTCCGGCTTCGGGAACGCCCGGGATACCAACCAGAGGTTCCACTACCTTTTCAAGCAGGGGCAAACCGGATTAAGCATTGCTTTCGATCTGCCCACGCAGCTTGGTTACGACTCCGACAGCATTTATGCGCGGGGCGAGGTGGGGCGAGTAGGAGTCGCCGTGGACACTTTGCATGATATGGAAGTGATGTTCGATGGCATCGAGTTGGATAAAATCAGCACGTCAATGACAGCCAATTCCACCTGCGCCCCCTTGCTCGCCATGTACATATGTCTGGCGAGCAAAGCCGGCGTCGACCTGTCCAAACTGGATGGGACGGTACAGAATGACATCCTCAAAGAGTACATCGCCCGCAATACCTACATTTTCCCCCCTGAACCTTCACTCAGGCTGGTCGCCGACATAGCCGAGTACTGCAGCAAGAACCTCCCCCGCTGG
>JAQTLG010000066.1 GCA_028715025.1 Dehalococcoidia bacterium
GCTCGGCTCCCAGATAGAGCGCCGGCTGCAGCAAATCCAGGTCCAGTGTGCCGTCCGCCTTGAAGACTTCACCATCGGCATGCACGGCCACAATACTGCCGATGATCCATGCATGATCACCAAAAATACGATTGTCGAATACCATGCATTCATAGGCTGCGTACGCTTCCTTTAATATCGGAGCCTCTGTTTTAATCGCAGGGGCATCCTGCAGATCAAACTGTGTGAATTTATCGCTGAGGCTTCCGCTGCTACCCCCCACAGCAGCGATGGTCTCCGCACTGTCCAACGGCATGAAGTTTATGGCGAACTGCCCGGACCCGCAGATCATGTTGTAGCTAAAACGCTTAGGAGCGACAGCAATACCGTAAAGCGGCGGATTGAAGGACACCGGGCAGTGCCAGGCTACAGCCATGGCATTTCGCCTCCCTTCGTGACTGACCGTCACTATGGCAGCCGTCCTGGGATAATGCTGATAGAAAGCCCCGATGTCCTCCGCAACAACCTTTAACATGTCCTCGGCCCTCCTCCAGTGAAGTGTGATTATTTCTTCAAGCCCAGATGCTTCTCAATGACAGCCAGCTCAGCCGGCAGTTCGGGGAAGGGTTCCACATAGCGCACCGGAATATCCGGGTCTTTCAGTCCGTTGCCGGTCACGATGCAGACGATCCTTTTTTCTTTGTAGCTCTTACCCTGCTTAATCATCTTGAGCAGGCCTGCCAGCGGCGCGGCGGATGCCGGCTCGCCGAACACGCCTTCTCTGCCGGCCATTATTTTATATGCCGCCAGAATCTCATCATCGGTTACATAATCAATCAGCCCACCCGATTCATCTCTGGCCGCAGTAGCGCCTTTCCAGCTTGCCGGATTGCCGATACGGATGGCCGTGGCGATTGTCTGCGGCGCCTCGATGATCATATTTTTCACAATGGGCGCTGCGCCCTCCGCCTGAAATCCCATCATGACAGGAGCCTTATCAATCTTCCCCTTATCCCTCCACTCTTTGAATCCCTTCCAGTAAGCAGTGATATTGCCTGCATTGCCTACCGGTATGAAGAGGTAATCCGGAGGACCGCCCAGGTCCTCGATGATCTCGAACGATGCTGTCTTTTGCCCCTCTATTCGGAAAGGATTCAGCGAGTTTACCAGCGTTATGGGATACCTATCGGCCAGAGTGCGCGTGACCTTAAGCGCCTGGTCGAAGTTGCCCTCTATAGCTATGATCTCCGCACCATAGGCGATAGCCTGCGCCATTTTACCCATGGCGATCTTTCCCTTGGGCACCAGTATTATGACCTTCAACCCGAATCGAGCTCCGTATGCGGCAGCCGAAGCGCTGGTGTTGCCGGTTGATGCGCAAATAGCCTGTTTGCTGCCGTCTTCCAGTGCCTTGGCAATAGCAAAGACCATGCCGCGGTCTTTGAAAGAGCCGGTGGGATTGCATCCCTCGAGCTTAAAATACAGCTCCCCTACACCCAGTTCTCTGGCCAGGTTTACCGACTTGACCAGGGGAGTATCACCCTCACCCATTGAGATCATGGGCGTTTTGCCGGTGATCGGCAAATGATCTTTGAAATGATGCAGAACTCCTCTTATCATCTCAGATGGCCTCCACCCTGATAAAGTTGCTGATCTCTTTAACGACCGGCAGTTTGTTGATTATTTTTATGGCATCCTGTACAGCGCTCTCCCTGGCTGGATGTGTCATGATAACTATCTCCGCGGTATTGGTCGAAGCATCCGATTCCTGCTGCTTGACGGAGGAGATACTAATAGCGTGGTCACCCATCACGCTGGCGATGCGCGCCAGCACACCGGCCTTGTCCTGCACTTTCATACGAAAATAATAGCGCGACTGAATGTGGGACATGGGTTTAATGCCCGATTTCTTCTCAGGTATGAAGCGTGGCGCGTTGTCGCGTCCGGCGCTGATATTTTGTGCAATATTGATGATGTCAGCCAGAACCGCGCTGGAGGTTGCCGAAGGACCTGCTCCCTGGCCGTAAAAGAGCACATTGCCGACCAGGTCTCCTGATACGTAGATGGCGTTATAGACGCCGTCTACTTTGGCCAGCAGCGACTCGGCCGGTATCAGTACCGGCTGCACCCGGGCCTCCACCAGATCATTGGATCTCTTGGCTATGGCCAGCAGTTTAATGGCGTATCCGAACTCCTCCGCATAGCTGAAATCCTGCGGTTTAAGCCGTGATATGCCTTCGTAGAATATCTCATCGAACTTGACATCCATGTCGAATCCCAGCGATGTCAAAATGGCCAGTTTGTACGCCGCATCCAGCCCGCCAATGTCGTTGATTGGATCGGCCTCAGCATAGCCCAATTTCTGAGCCTGTTTGAGCGCCAGGTTGAAGTCCAGCTTATCGTGCGCCATGCGTGTGAGTATGTAGTTGGTTGTGCCATTAACAATGGCATAGATGGCCTGTATGTCATTGGCTACCAGGTCCCGCTGGAATGGAGATATAAGCGGTATACCGCCGCCCACGCTGGCTTCGAAGCGCAGCCCCGCGTGATGCTCCTTGGCAATTGAGAGCAACTCCGTGCCGTGCTTGGCCATGACCTCCTTATTGGCAGTGACCACATGTTTGCCATTGGCCAGAGCTTCCTTAATATAGTCAAAGGCCGGGTATTCCCCACCGATCAGCTCGATGACTATATCGATATCGTCCCCACAGACCACCCTGCGATAATCATCAGTAAAGATGCCTCGGTCCAGCCCGGCCGAGGCGTGCCTGGACACGTCTTTTTCGACCACCGCCTTCAGGATGAGCGGACAGCCCGCCTGACGTGCCAGTATCTTGCTCCTGGCAATCAGCCCTTTGGCCACACCGGTTCCGATGGTACCAATACCTAAAATACCTATATTGACGGGGCGTTTTTTGTGCAAAACCTTATTGACTCCTCTTCTTCATGACCTGATCGACAGCAAAGTCTTTCTGTTTCTGATCCAATGTGTTTTCAATTTTTGCCTGTTTGAGCAGTCCCTGCATCCAGGCAGTCACACATTCCTCTTTTAGCGACTGCGCGATACTGGCATCCAGAGGGCGGACCTGCTTATCGAGCACCTGCGCCAGCCAATATCCTCCTTTCGTCTTCTGGCTATCGTCACGTATAACCGGGCTTATCTGTTTCACTTCGAGTGTGCTGAGGATTTTCCCGACTTGAGTACTATCCACGCCCGGTACGATCCAATCCAGGTCGCCGCCTTTATCCTTGCTTGTATGCTGCGAATACTGTCTGGCCAGATCGTCCCAGCTCTCACCATTGAGCAGCCTTTCCCTTACCATTTTAGCATCGTCCTCGGAGGAGAACAGTATGCCCCTGGCATGTATCCCTTTCGCATCATCCTTCTCCAGAACCTCCAGAACCCAGTAGCCGAAAGGCTTCTCTACGTTCTCGTCATAGACGGGATCACTGATGGTCATAACGTCCAGGTTGAAGAGCAGGTTTTTCAAGACCGAGTCCTTGAGTGTGCCCAGCACACGGTCCTCGTAGCCGCGGGGTATCCATCCCAGATAACCCCGTTTACCCTGGGTAACCGGCTCCAATGACAGCAGCCCTGCCAGGGTGGTGAAATTATCGCCCTGAACAAGCCTCTGCCTGCGATCCTCCGCCATGGATTTAGTCTCGAGGAACATAGCCTGTGCCTCAACCTGTTCCATGGGGGCCGGCAGGTTGGGTACGCATTGTTGCTCCATGTATTTCTGGGCCACGATTATGGTTTTGACAGCGTCAACGGTGAAATCGTTTCTGGACAACTTCATCTCTTCCAGTCGCTTAGTTATTTCATCATCACTGACAGTAATATTTGCCGCTGCAGCATTATCGATTGCCACCTGGTCCTGCGGTATGGACTGAGCCACCATATCGACATATAATTTTGTAACATCAGCAGTTTGGCCCTGGGAATAGAAGTCCAGTGCCTTGATGAAATAGTCCATGCTGTAGGACTTATCGTTTACCTTGATCACGGTTTGTTGATAGGGCATGACCTGCTCGCTGTAATACCAGTAGCCGATGATGCCCAGTACAGCGGCAATGACGACGCCCGTGACGATGCCAATGATCCGCGAGAGCCTTTGCTCCTTTTTCCACTTGGAGACCTGGTGTTTAGTTGGAGTCCTTGTGATATTCGCCTTGCGATGTTTTCCAGCCAATTCTGAAACCTCTCGTCTATAAAATAAAATTAAGGCAATTCACATTGCCCGCCGAAGCCTAATTATGATAACATATTTTCGTTTCTCAGACACGGGGTGTAGCGCAGCCTGGTAGCGCACCTGAATGGGGTTCAGGTGGTCGTCGGTTCAAATCCGACCACCCCGACCAACCACTAATACCAAACTGTCAACAGATTTAAATATACTAATTAAATACGCGGAGGGTACTCGAAGTCGAGTATCAGCTGTCAGTCTATGCCCCACCAGCGTGAAGGAAATGCTTCTTTAGGGAATTTGTCGCCCTTGCCCACGGGCTTCAACCCCAGGGCACGCATATCGGCATCCACCATGATCATGACCAGCTCCTCAAAACCCACATTCGGTTTCCAGCCCAACTCCCTGGCCACCTTAGAAGGATCGGCCCGCAACTCATCCACCTCGGTAGGCCGCAGGAAGCGCGCGTCCTGCCGGACATGCTTGTGCCAGTCCAGGCCGACGTAGGCAAATGCACTCTCGATGAACTCTTTAACAGAGTGTTTACAGCCTGTCCCGACCACATAGTCCGCCGGCCCTTCGGCCTGCAGCATCTTCCACATCACCTCAACATACTCCGGGGCAAATCCCCAGTCGCGCTGTGCATCCATATTGCCCATGGAGATATGATCCGTTTTGCCAGCCATAATTTGCGCGATACCGCTGGTGACCTTGCGGGTGACGAAATTCTCACCACGACGGGGAGACTCATGGTTGAATAAAATGCCATTGCAAGCGAAAAGGTTGTATGCTTCGCGATAGTTGACCACGATCCAGTATCCGAAGAGCTTGGCTGCGGCATACGGGCTGCGCGGGTAAAAAGGCGTCCTCTCACTCTGGATTTTCTCGGCTACCTTGCCGAAGAGCTCTGAACTCGAAGCCTGGTAAAACCTGGTCTTGAGTTTGGTCTCGCGTATCGCGTCCAGCAGCCTCAGTACGCCGATACCGTCAACCTCCGCGCTGTACTCCGGCACCTCGAAAGATATCTGCACGTGGCTCTGGGCAGCCAGGTTGTATATCTCATCCGGCTGTACCTTTTCCAGTACACGGTTGAGATTGGAGGAATCGGTCATATCCCCGTAATATAGAAAAAGACGCTCTTTCTTATCGTCGGCGCCGAACTTGATATGGTCCAGACGCGTAGTATGGAAGGTGCTGGCGCGGCGCACTATGCCGTGCACCTCATATCCCTTGCACAGTAAAAGCTCGGCCAGGTAAGATCCGTCCTGACCGGTAATGCCCGTGATAAACGCCTTCTTAGCCATTTCTCTCCTTAATGTATGTCCGCGATTATTCATTTCCCGGACGGGCCTGAAGGCCCGTCCCTACGTTTCGTTTACGTCCCAGGGAAATCGTTCACCGCTGAGGTGTCGTTTCCAACGCCTCAGGTCCTCCTCAACCATGATCTCCACCAACCTGTTGAATTTCACCTGCGGCTTCCAACTCAGCCGGGCTCTGGCTTTAGCGAAATCACCTTTTTGTATAACGACATCGGACGGCCGCAGCAAACCGGCATCGGACTTAATATAGTCTGACCAGGTCAGCCCGGCGACCTGGAAAGCTCTGCGCGTAAATTCCTTCACACTGTGTACCTGTCCGGTAGCTATAACGTAATCGTCCGGAGCATCCTGCTGAAGCATCTGCCAGGCTGCCTGCATATATTCGGGGGCATATCCCCAGTCTATCTTTGCGTCGACATTGCCCAGCGCCAGTCGGCTCTCCTTTCCCAGCGATATTCTGGCCACAGCATCGCTAATCTTGCGGGTGACGAACTCGATTCCGCGCAGCGGTGACTCGTGGTTGAACATGATACCGTTGCATATGAACATGCCGTAGCTGTTGCGATAGATCCTGGCCATCCAGTGAGCGTAAAGTTTGGCGGCAGCATAGGGATTGGATGGCTTGTAAGGCCTATCCTCGTTATATGCGCTGCCGTCACCGGCGCCGAAGAGGTCTCGCGTCGATGCCTGAAATATTTTGGCCTGCGGGCTGGCCTCCCGGGCCGCTTCAAGGAGGCGTATAAAACCCAGACCAGTTATTTCACCGCACTCAACAGGAAGCCGGAAGGAGCTGCCGGGTGAGCTGTGCGCCGCCAGGTTATAGATCTCATCGGGACTGCTCTTTTTCACCGCATCCAGCAGGGCTTTGCTGTCCGCCATATCGGCCCTAATCAAATTGACTTTATCGTATATATCCAGATAATGCAGGCGCCAGCAGGTTTGTGCATTAATATCCATATCAAGGCCGAATACCTCGTAGCCTTTTTCAAGCAGCAGTTGAGATAGGTATGCCCCATCCTGTCCGCCGATACCTGTAATTAAAACTCGTTTCATCATAGCTGTTTCAATACGCCGGGACGCGGCTAATCATATCACGAGCGATTTAAAAGGGAAACCCGCTTAAATAAAAAAGGGGGACGGTGTACACCGTCCCCCTAATTATTCCGAAAAAACTGTCAGTTGAGCTTCTTGACCACCCGTACAACCTGCACAATCAACGCAAATATATCCTCTTTCTTTTTATAAGGGGTTATCACCATCCTGTCACCATCCATCTTGAGGCAGAGATCACCGGGCGCCGGTTCCATGTCTTTACCGCAGATAATGATGTCACCCTTGTGTACAACATTATCGTACTCCAGGTCGCTGGATTTAATGCCTATCAGCTTCATCTCTCTACCTCCGCTTAAGGCCAACTCCCTCGGCACAAAGACATATTCAATTATTTGCTTGCTGTCGATCGCCGCGTAAACCGGGACCACGGCCGGCAGCGATAATTGCAGTTCATTCATTATCTCATAGGGCGTTTTCTTTAGCAAATCATCCCTGGGACCCTTTTCAAGTACGAAATTGCTCAACTCGTTGATGGGTACTTTGAGTGCACGCGATAACTTATTCAACGATGCCAGGGTAACCGACTTGTAGTCACCCTTCTCGATACGGCATATAAACGACGGGGACAGGTCGGCCAGCTTGGCCAGCTCGGCCTGCGATAATCCCCTCTTTGAGCGCGTTCCTTTTACATATTCACCTAACATTACTCTTTTCCGCCCTCCACATGACTATTTGTTTACCATAGTAAATATTTTATGCAACGGACTAAAAAGGCCCGAAAACCTATTGATTTTGGTAAATTATTCGTTTAATATAGTAAAAATGAAACTTCAAGCTGAGCTTTACAGGATAATGCAGCAGGAGAAGCTGACCAATGCCAGGTTAGCCTCCAAGCTGGGCATATCTCCGTCGATGCTGTGTCTGGTGCTGATTGGAGACAAAAAGCCCGGGCGTCGTTTCCTGCAGGGATTGGCAACGCATTACCCCGATATTTGCCTGAAATATTTACGGGATCAAACACCGGCCAAACCACAGGGCGGTTAGGAAACATGAACTTGTATCTCCTTGTAACAAGATGGCATATCTCTTTACCCGGATGTGCCTTTACTAAAGTGAATGAAGCTATTACAGGGGGGCAAATCCCCCCGGGCTGACAAGGGCGTGATCCAACGGCCCCGGGCCCGCGACCTGGCGGGGGCGGCCCGGAAACCGTGGAAATAATATGTTGGAGGTTTTTCATGGAAAGTGAAGGTTGGACCATTGGGCTGGTATCTGCGTTCATTGCCGTAGCCGTCCTTACAGGTATCATAGCGGCGTTCTCAATGCTGACCTGGGTGTTAGGGCAATGCTAAAGCGATTGACCACCATAAAAATAGGTACCTTGGAATTCCTGTACAAGTTCCTGCTGGTGCTTTTCATTATCATGCCAGTTTGCATGGGCGGTTGCTTCTGGATAGGGGTACAGGCTGACGCCGCGTTCAATATCCACCTGCTGAAGTTCATCATGCCT
>JAQTLG010000067.1 GCA_028715025.1 Dehalococcoidia bacterium
CATCTCCCATACCCACCTGCATAACCGCAGTCTTAGGGGACATTATAGCATTATAAGGCTGCGCATACAGACATTTGCTGAAGAAGAATGTGGGCGCCCGGTATCAAACGGCAATAAATAATCAAGGGGGCTCAAAAGCCCCCTTGATTATCGGTCGTTATACTGTAGAGGATGACTCTAATTCGAGTCATAACTATTTACAGTGAGAAGGACGTTGTCACTTTTTAGCAACGGCTATAATAGCCAGAACGCCGATCACGATCAGGTAGATGCCAACGATCCACGCCAGCAAGCCAGGCATCCAGATGACCAGGATACCCGCTAAGATGGACAGTATCCCCATTAACCAACCACTTACTCTGGGCATGATAAAATTCCTCCTTCAAAATCGATTAGCTATATGCTACATGGCTGAGAATGTAATAGTCATATAATTCCGTAAAAAGATGTTAAAAAGTTATGATAATTTTAGGTTTATTCTCACTGTGAGTGAGTATACTGTTGAATGCCCGCGGGTACGGGGATTTCTTGCACGGACTCAAGGATGGGATATCTTTAAAATATAGCCCATTTTAGTGACGGTAAGAATAATCTGGGGATCATCAGGTTTCTCTTCGATTTTACGTCTCAGGCGGCTGATCCATGTCCTGAGGAATTGAACGTCATTACGATATTCAGCACCCCAGACGCGGACTAAAAGTTCCTCATAGGTCATGAGACGGTCGGCATTTAATGCTAATTCGGTGAGCAAGAGCCATTCTATCCTGGTCAGGTATATTTTGTTGCCTCTCACGGTTACCTTATGTGACTTGAAATCGATGGTTATATCACCCAGAGAAAGCTCATCAGGAATGTTAGGCGCGTTGGGTTTAAAGCGGCGCATCACTGCTTCGATTCTGGATACCAGTTCATCGGGACTGAAAGGCTTTGCTATATAGTCATCGGCCCCCATATCAAGGCCTGTTATTCTCGCGCGTACATCTCCTTTGGCGCTGAGAAATATAACAGGCACCATTGAAAAACCGCGCAGTTCTTTAAGCACATCGAGCCCGTTCGTTTTCGGCATGAGTATATCCAGCAGGATCAGGTCGGGAGTACTGGCATGAAACTGCTCCAAAGCCTCAGTACCGCTGCTTGCAGTTACCACATCATATCCCACTGCGCACAGGTTTGATTTGAGAAAATTCAGGATCCGTATCTCATCATCAACCACCAGTAACCGGTACTTTTTCGCACGCTGTTTGCGACTAACCATCCCGCCTGTCATAATAATATTCAGATTAAACAGATGTCAAGATACGTGCTGTTGACTGATATTGAACTGTATCATATAAACTAATCGTGAACGGAGATGTCAGGCAGGTTGGAGCTGTCACAACTGACAATATGGTGGGAGTCGTGATATGAAAGAAAGCCAAAAAACAAAAGCTCAACTTATTGAAGAACTGAAGTTGTTGCGTCATAGAAACAGGCAAAAGGGTTTGGCAAAAACCAAGGGTGATAGTGCCGAGCAAGCTTTAAGGGATTCTGAAATTCGCTACAGGCGTCTTTTTGAAACAGCACAGGATGGGATATTGATACTTGATGCGGAAACCGGTCAAATACAGGACGTCAATCCGTTTCTCATGGATATGTTGGGATATCCCCATCATGAATTTGTCGGGAAGAGGCTCTGGGAGATAGGGCCGTTCAAAGACATTGAGGCAAGTAAGATCGCCTATCGGGAATTGCAGGATAAAGATTACGTGCGTTATGAGGATTTACCGCTTGAAACCAGGGACAAAAGGCAGATCCAGGTCGAATTTGTATCCAACATATATAAAGTCAATCATCATCGCGTTATTCAGTGCAACATCCGCGATATAACGGCACGCAAACAGATTGAAAGGCAGCTGAAATTCCATGCAGAGGTGCTTGATCAGATCAGTGATGCCGTAATTGTCATTGATAATCAGAACATAGTGAATTACTGGAATAAAGGTGCTGAAC
This sequence comes from Dehalococcoidia bacterium, assembly GCA_028715025.1. Lineage (GTDB taxonomy): Bacteria > Chloroflexota > Dehalococcoidia > GIF9 > UBA5629 > CAIMUM01. The sequence continues at coordinate 1,990 of JAQTLG010000067.1, forward strand.
GGCTGTATGGCATAAGTGAGGAGGAGGCGTTCGGGCTGTCTTTAGGTAAACTTTATCAATATCTCTGGATGAAACCCGAGGATGAGCAGGATTCGGCACAGGCACTGGAAACAAAAGGGTATTGGACAGGAAATAGTATACATATAAAGCGAGATGGAGTGCGATTATATGTTCAATCATCGGTCAGCGCCATAAAAGACAAAGACGGCAAGGTAATAGGCACTCTGGCCGTTATTCGTGACGTCACCGGTCGCACAGAATTAGATCATCTGAAAGATGAGTTCATCGACCTGGTATCACACGAAATGCGCACACCGCTGACGGTTATAATAGGGAGCATCGATACAGTCCTGAGCAGGGGTGAACTCCTTTCTCATGGTGAAATGAACAAACTTCTTAACGGCGCCTTTTACGAGGCTGTCTCGTTGTCTCACATCCTGGAGAATATGCTTGAACTTTCCCGCGCGCAGGCCGGACGATTGTTGCTCTTCCCCGAGCCGATGATGATTGACAAGCTGGCCAAGGATGTGGTTAGGGAATTCATGGGGCAATATACGCATCAGTTTATACTGGATTTCCCCGGCGAGATACCACCGGTAGAGGCCGATATGTTACGAGTCAATCTGATATTGAAAAACCTGGTACAAAATGCGGTTCAGTTTTCGCCCGCTGGTAGCAAGGTAACTATCTTCGCCAGGCAGGCGCCGGATTGTCTCGTTATAGGCGTCAGAGATCGTGGCAGCGGCATATCTGCAGAGGTTCATGGCAGGCTTTTTCAATCTTTTCCTCGGTTGGGGTTAGAGTCACCCGGTGCGATTAAAGGGATCGGATTAGGACTCATGGTGTGCCTCCGCCTGGTGGAAGCTCACGGTGGAGAAATATGGGTTGAATCAAAACCTGGGAAAGGCTCTACCTTCTACTTTAGCCTGCCTTTAATACAGCATGAGGGATGAGTTTTGAATAACCCGGGTTGAGGCCAGGGTATTTATTAGTCGATTTTTTTCTTGAGATTCTTTGGGGATTAATGGGTGCATAGGAATTCACCAAGGTAGAAAATCAAGGCGCCAAAGCCTATCAGCACAGCTAAAAAAACCAGAATAGATCGCTCCTTGCTCTTTACTATACTAATAATCCCGGTTATCAAGGCAGCTATAAAGAAGATACCAATTGCGATGTTTACTACAAAGATAAGAGCAAACGGACCCGGTTCCCCACCCAGCCCGGTCAAGACCGCGAACAATATAGAGAGCAGAACGAAGGCGGCAGCCAGACCGACCGACCAGCTACCCAGAGAACTTTTTGGCAGAATGCTGATCTGCACCGCCTTTACCTCCTGCGACATCTAACCACTATTCTTTAACCGATGCAGTAAATTTAGTCTGACTAATCCCCTATTGCTTTTTTAATATTTTTTTTAACCTTGCCGTACTCTTCCTGCACTTTGCCGGCTGCCTGATCCGCTTTGCCTCTGATTTCCTGTGATTTATTGCCGGTTAATTTGCCGGACTCTTCCTTGACTTTGCCCTTGATCTGGTTCCATTTTCCTTTGGTTATATTATCAACCATGGGTAACACCTCCTGCATTTACTATTACATAAATATTAGCAGGGTGAATATATAGAAGTAATAAAATCGAGGCACGATATGTTAAATAGTTATGATATTTTGGCCAAAATATCATAACTATTTAACTTTTTGCCTGCTTATTATATTACTAATCCATATCTCCAATGAGAAAATTATTGTAACTGCTCAAGGACATGTTGATGTCGCAGGCAATAGATTTTTGGAGGTAACAGCATTGAAAAAAATCGGCTTTATTTCTTTATCACTATTATTATTACTTGTTTTCATCCCGGGTTGTATTACATTTCAAACACCGCCAACGACAACTGTGCCTCCGGTGGGAACACCTCCGGATATCATAGTATTCAGCAATAATCCATCTACCATTGATGCAGGCGGCACATCAACTCTGTTGTGGAATGTTACCGGGGCTACATCGGTGAGTATCGACCAGGGTATAGGTCTGGTCGATGTTGCTGGGACCAGTGTAGTAGCACCGGCTGCATCCACCGTGTATACCGTAAGTGCTACCAACTCTGCCGGCACTGTTACCAGATCTGTAGTGACTACTGTCAACTCAGCGCCCCCCGCCATACCATTTGCGGTGACCAGTGTTATAGCCAATACTTCACCATCAACCTTTACCGGTCCCTGTCCCAAGACCTTCACCTTTTACGCAACTATCGCTGTAAACGGGCCCGGTACAGTTACTTACAGATGGGAAAGAAGCGATGGCGGATACAGTGATATCCAGAGCATAACCTTTTATGAAGCAGGAGCAAAAACATCGACACTGCAGTGGGATTTAAGCGGACCGGCTACCGGGTGGCATCGTATTCGCGTTTTGAGTCCCTATGACGCAGCATCGAATCTGGTATATTACACACTCAACTGTGATGGGTCATTGGTAACAGGCGTCATAGTGGGTGTCGATCAGTACCCATTCACAGGTCCTTGCCCCAAGACCATTAACTTTTGGGGGACTATCGCCGCCAATGGTCCTGGTACAGTTACTTACAGGTGGGAGAGAAGCGATAATACTACTGCTGCTGCTCCCGAGAGCATCATCTTCGCCGCTGCCGGTTCTCAGACCGTTACTAACCTGTGGACGCGTGGTGAAGGTGCCGGATGGCAACGCCTCCATGTTCTCACGCCCAATGATATGGTATCGAGTCAAATAGACTTTGTAATGACATGCTGGGACCAGACTCAATAGAATAAATATTTCCTCGTTGATTAGGAGTAAATGAATTTGCTGCCATTGGTGACGACTTTGTGGCCACCAATGGCGGCAGCAAATCTAACAAAAACAATGCGCAGAATGGCATCGAATCCGCCAAGAAGAACGCCACTGAGGCTGTGATAGAGGACAAGACAGTTCAGTACACTCGAGTTGAAGCCAATTGAAACCACGGTAGTGTGTGCATAACAAGATTTTGGTTCCCTTGAATGGGTCTGGAGTTGCAGACTGTGTAGTGCCTTAAATAGAGACGATGGTTACGGTCAAAAGGTAACTTGAGGCATAACTGAGTGCAAGGAGACAGACAATGGGCATTAAAAAAACCGTAAAAAAATCCCAGGAATACTCCGAGAGCATCATCGATACTGTGCGTGAACCCTTAATCGTTCTGGACCAGGATTTAAGGGTGGTCACCGTCAGCCGATCGTTCTATGAATTCTTTAAGGTAAAGCCTGAAGAGACTATGGGACAGCTTATCTATGACCTGGGCAACAAACAGTGGGATATCCCCAGGCTGCGGGAACTGCTGGAAACCATCCTGCCCCAAGAGGCGGCTTTTGATAACTATGAGGTGGAACATAATTTTGCCACCATCGGCAGGCGCGTAATGCTTCTCAATGCCCGGCAGATACAAAGAGTGCTGGGCAAGGAACGGGTCATCCTCCTGGCCATCGAGGACATCACCGAGCGTAAGGAGATAGAAGCCGGCCTGGAAAAGACCCGCAAAGAACTGGAGGTTATAAAAAAAACCGCAGATGAAGCCAGTGAATTCGCTGAGAGCGTCATCAACACCGTGCGCGAACCCTTAATTTCTCTGGATCAGAACCTCAGGGTGGTCACGGTCAGCCGCTCCTTCTATGAATTCTTCAAGGTAAAGCCTGAAGAGACCGTGGGACAGCTTATCTATGACCTGGGCAATAAACAGTGGGACATCCCCAGGCTGCGGGAACTGCTGGAAACCATCCTGCCCCAAGAGGCGGCTTTTGATAATTATGAGGTGGAGCATAATTTTGCCACCATAGGCAGGCGCGTAATGCTTCTCAATGCCCGGCAGATTCAAAGAGTGCTGGGCAAGGAGCGGGTCATCCTCCTGGCCATCGAGGACATCACCGAGCGCAAGGAGATAGAAGCCGGCCTGAAAAAAGCCCATGAAGAGTTGACGGAGCTGGCCACCGAGTTAGAGCGCGCCGCCCGGGTAAAATCTGAATTCTTAGCCAACATGTCGCACGAGCTCAGGACGCCGCTCAACTCCATTAACGGTTTCTCCGAGGTATTGTACGACGAGACTTTCGGACCGCTTAATGTGAAGCAGAGGCAATACGTTAATAATGTTTTGACCAGCGGAAAACACCTTCTCTTACTCATAAATCAGATTCTTGATATGGCAAAAGTAGAAGCCGGAAAGATGAAGCTGACCTTATCCAGCTTGCCTACGGAAAGCTTATTGAATGAGCTCACAATGCTGGTAGCGGATATGGTCACTAAAAAGAAGATTGAAATGTTGATTGAAATAGCCGAAGATCTGCCGGATATTGAAGCCGATGAACTCAAGGTAAAAGAGATAATGTACAACCTGCTTTCAAACGCAGTTAAATTTACCCCCGAGGGAGGCAACATCGGCATTAGGGCGAAGAAAGCCGGTTCTGAGATAGAGATAGTCGTCTGGGATACGGGGGTGGGTATCGCCGCTGAAAACATGGGGAAAATATTTGAAGGGTTTTTCCGTGTCGATACGCCGTATTCCCGGGTAACCGAGGGGACAGGGCTCGGTTTGCCGCTCTCTAAAAAGCTGGTTGAGCTGCATGGCGGGAAGCTTTCCGTAGAATCAGAAGGGCTAAATAAAGGCACCCTGGTCAGGTTTACTTTGCCTGTTGTAAGCAGGATGGTGGTGTAAGATGACGAAGAGAGCAGTAGTTGTCGATGATAATGCAAACAACCTGATGCTGGAAAAAGACCTCCTGGAGGTTGCCGGATTCGAGATATTTGTAGCTGAAAATGGTTCCGATGCTATAGCAATTGCCAGGAAAGAAAAACCGGATATCATAGTTATGGATGTACGGCTACCGGATATGCGCGGTACCGAAGCCGCCAGGATATTGCGTCAGGACCAGGAGACACGCGATATTCCCATTGTTTTCGTGACCGCTTCTGTAATGGCAGAGGGCAAAGAAGAGATAAAAACCATAACTGACAGCGGATTTATTGGCAAGCCGATAAACACGCGCACCTTTGCCGCAGAGATCAGTCAATTTATTAAATGAGTTTTCTCCCATATGTTGCAAAGGCAAATTCAAAAGAGATAGCGAATGAAAGACAAACCGGTAATATTAGTTGTCGATGACCAGCCCCAAAACATCGAACTTCTCGAAGCATATCTCGTTCCGCAGGGTTATGAAATTGTCATGGCGGCTAATGGCGAAGAGGCGCTGGGGCAACTTTCCAGTAATCAAATCGATCTGATCCTGCTGGATGTAATGATGCCCGGCATGGATGGTTTTGAAGTTACCCGCAGGATCAGGCAAGATGATAAAAATCGGCTGCTTCCGATAATCCTGGTTACCGCACTAAAGGAAACAGAAGACCGGGTGAAAGGAATAGAAGCCGGTTGTGATGATTTTCTTTCAAAGCCGTTTGATAAGATGGAGCTTTTAGCCCGGGTTCAGTCTCTTCTAAAGGTCAAGGCCTACAACGACTTGATGAGTAATTACCGAAAAGAGCTGGAGTCCGAGGTAAACAGAAGGACCCAGGAATTAAAGCGTGCCTTTGAGAGGATAAAAGCGGCTTCACTGGATACGATTTACCGGCTGTCCATGGCCTCTGAGTACAAGGATGAGGATACCGGCGCCCATATCAAGCGCATGAGCCGTTATTGCGCTGCCATTGCACGCCGCATGGGACTGGACGAAATTACTGTTGAAACCATTCTTTATGCGGCGCCTATGCACGATCTGGGTAAGATAGGCATACCCGACCTGATACTGGTGAAACCAGCCAGGCTTGACCCGGTTGAGTGGGAAATCATGAAACTGCATACGGTCATCGGCGCCAATATTCTCAAGGGCTCCGATGCCGAATTCATCAGGCTGGGAGAG
>JAQTLG010000068.1 GCA_028715025.1 Dehalococcoidia bacterium
TATGGGCCTGTTCTGCGAACAAACACATCATAGCCGGGTATGCAGTATAATTGGCGCGATAGTGAGTTCGCTGTCTCTATAACTGCAGGAGGAGGAAGGCTATGAAAGTAGTGTATCACCCCCGTTATACGGACGTGTATGAGACTGATCCCGCCGCAGCTCCGGGACGTATGGAAGCGATTGTAAAAAAGCTGGATGGCTTCGATTTTATTGAGCCACAGACTGCCAGCCTTGATGATATAAGGCTCTGTCATACGCCTTTTCACATCAGCTACGTGCAGCGATATGGCGATGTATTTGATGCGGCTTCGCTGGCAGTCGGCGGCGCCGTGTTGGCGTCGGATCTTGCCATACAAGGCGAACCGGCCTTCGGATTGATACGTCCTCCCGGCCATCACGCCAGTGCGGACAGCTGCTGGGGTTTCTGTTTCTTTAACAATATAGCTATTGCGATCTCCAGGTTGATCGAGCAAAATAAGATTAAAACCGCGCTGATACTCGATTTCGATCTGCACTTCGGCGACGGCACAGCCAACATTTTCAGCGGTAAGCATGATGTGACTTATTTCCACCCCGAGGATGGGGACAGGCAGGAGTTCGTAGACCACGTGGGGCGCTTTCTAGGACAGTCCAGGGCTGATATCATAGCAGTCTCTGCCGGATTCGATCGACATATCAATGACTGGGGCCGGCTGTTGACAACGGAAGACTATAAGGTGATGGGCCAACACGTGAAAGAATTTGCCCGGAAGAATTGCGGGGGCCGCCGCTTCAGCCTGCTGGAGGGTGGCTACAACCACGATGTCCTTGGCAATAACGTACGAGCTTTTCTGGAGGGGATGGATTGAGCGCGGGTTGTCCGGCTGTCCCTTGCCTGCAGACCGATGCGCGGTTGTTCAGTCAATGTATCATGGTGACGGCGTAAACACCCATAATAAGTGCATATAGTATCGCCGCCGCCAGAGGTATTGCGATGACAATCAATGCGGGTAGCGGCCTGTTTCTGCTATACAGTATGGCTGAAGCGAGTATGCAACCGGCTGCAATTGCCCCGTAGGCCAATATCGGCGCCACCATCATCCAGACTGAAGGATCTTTGCCCGACCCCGGTTTATCAAAGGCAAATAGCGATGTGAATGCAGCCAGAGCCCAGGGTATCAACGAGACTGCAACAATTACCAGCAGTATAATCGTCGCCGTTCTGATTTTCTTGTTCTCCATCGAAGTCTCTCTTTCTATTTTTTCGTCAGGTGTATCAGCGACGCAGTCCTGGCAGGCTTGGCCGGTTAGGGACACTACTGTGGCTGAAGCGTGACTGATGATCAGGTATCTGGAATGATGGGGCCTCGGGAGGTTTGGGAATCTGTACTGAACCCGGCGGCGGTAAATTGGTTATGTCCGGCTTGACGGGTGGTTCCTGGCTGCCGCTGATGTTGACATCCACGTCGGCGTTGGCGTTTACATAATAGTACTGATAGCCGGCCAGCCAGCCTGTCTGCCAGGTGCTCGGGTAAACAGTGTAGTAGGCGCTGGTATAGCCGTCGTTATAACCCACCTGTTCGCCTTCATACAGACCGGATCCATCTCCGAACTGTGAAGAAAGCAACTCAATCAATTTCTCAACGGCCTGATAACCGTTGTCGAATCCCGACTTCTGGCCCTCGGCTGTGCCGTCGTTGAAACCCTTCTCGTAACCAAGTTTCTCGCCTGCGACCAGCCCTTTGGCCATGCCGACTTTCTCCCCTGCCTCAAAGCCCAGGTTCCGGCCCATCTGGTAGAACCCGAAGCTGGCTCCCCCGATGGCCAGTATAATGAGCACTATGGCTATGGTCAACACAGGTGTATTAATCTTCATGATTCTTTCTCCGTTACAGCAGTATTCTGAAGGAGCCTATTGCTGAGGTGCCGGAGCTGAGGGAGCAGTGGGCACCCAGGCCGTGCTGGGACCGTCGGAATAGACAACCATCTGATTGCCTGCCACAAATGGCCCGGCCTGTTGCCAGCAGTTGTTGCAGCCCTGCCACCATCCGGATCGCCAGCCGTTACGCCAACCATTGGACCAGCCGGCGTTATAGCCGCTGTTATAGCCGATCTGCTGCCCCTGCGCCTCGCCCTGGGCCTGTCCCTCGGCCTTGCCTTTGGTCAGACCTGCCGAGTAGCCCTTGTCGTAACCGGCCGTCTCTCCGTCCTGCTTGCCCTGCTGATAGCCTGCGGTCTGTCCCCTGTTGTAACCTTCCTGCGTGCCGATTGCTGTTCCATCGGCATTGCCTTTGCTGTAGCCGGACTTATAACCGGTATCCATGCCCATCTGATAACCGCCATATCCGACCACTGCGAGCGCAACGATGATCAAGATTACAATGACTGCAATCGTACCACTACCTAAAGTCATGTCATACCTCCTTAAAATCCACCCCAATATATTAGAGCAAACGGGGCGTTAATTAAAGCAGAATCCTATATTGCCAAGAGCATATTCTGTTACCTATCAAACTAACATACATGAGGGTCATTTTCAACAGCCTTACGTTGATTAATTAAAAGCGGTTTGATAGAATGCTGGCTGTCTAATATCGTATGCTCTTCGATCCGTATACCTAAACTGCAAAGGCATGGTATCCGGACGGCAGGCTGAAAAGCCTCGAGGGTGCAGTGGGAAACATCTGCGCCTCCCATTTTGGAAAGGAGGGTAAAATGAAAACCTTATTAATCAATCCAATCCGTAGCGTATCAATCTCCCTCATTATCACCTGTCTACTTCTGGGCGTCATACTTGCCGGTTGCGCACCGGCTGCAACACAGCCGGCGCCGGCCGACAACACTTCGTCCCAGATCACAGCCACCCCCATCATTCCGGGCAAAGCGCGTTTCAAAATAGCCACGACCACCAGCCTGTATGATACCGGTCTGTGGAACTACCTTGAGCCGATGTTTGAAAAGAAGGCCAACGTCGAGATGGACATCGTCTATGCCGGCACAGGCATCGCCCTGGAATATGGCAGACGCGGTGATGTCGATGCCATAGTGGTGCACGATCCCGCGGCTGAAGCCAAATTCATAGACGAAGGATATGGCATCAACAAGAGGTCGTTCGCTTTCAACCATTTCCTTATCGCCGGTCCTGTAGCCGATCCGGCCGGCATCAAGGATCTAACCCCCGAACAGGCATTCAAGAAAATATACGAAGCCGGCATAGCTGATCCAGCGAAAGCTAAATTCATCTCCCGTGGGGACAACTCGGGAACACACTCCAAGGAAAAGCTTATCTGGAAGGCGGCCGGGTTGAACTATGAGGATGTGCAGAAATCAGGGCCCTGGTACGTTGAAGCAGGCAAGGGCATGGGCCCGTGCCTGTTGATGGCTTCCGAAGAAGGGGCTTATATCCTGTGCGACATATCTACTTTTCTCGCATTCAAGGGCAAGGTGGACCTGTCACCTCTGGTCGAGAAAGGTGACCTGTTCCTGAACGTATATGATGTGATAGAGATCAATCCTGAGAAGATAACAACAGCCAAGATGCTGCCCACCGCTAAAGCCTTTACCAATTGGCTGATATCTGACGAGGTACAGGATTTGATCGGCAACTATGGAGTGGCTGAATATGGCAGGCCGCTTTTTACCCCGCTAAAGGGTGGTGGCTGCACCGAGTCCGGTTGTCCTAAAGTGGAAGATTACACAGTACCTGTTGAATAAGGGATCGTGAGATGCAGGAGATCTGGCAGGCCCTGGTCCAGGCGGTTAACCTTATAGTCAGCCTGGACCCTGAGGTCATCCAGATCTCACTGCGTTCGCTGTACATCTCGGGATGTTCTATACTGATCGCCGCACTATTTTGTATCCCCCTCGGCGGCCTCATCCATTTTCATGATTTCAGCGGCAAGCGTGTGGTGATCAATATCATACAGACCTTTTACAGCCTTCCGACTGTTGTGGTGGGCCTCATGGTGTTCCTTTTTATCTCTCGCTCCGGACCGTTGGGCGGGCTTGAACTGATGTTCACACCGACCGCCGTCGTGATCGGGCAGGTGATACTGATCATACCTGTGCTCACGGGCATGACGATCAGCGCGCTGAGCGGTGTGGACAGGGCGATACGAGATACCGCGCTTTCCTCCGGCGCCAGCAACGCTCAGGCCATGTGGGCGATTCTCTTTGAAGCCAGATTCGCCGTGGTGGGGGCGCTTATTCTGGGATTCGGGCGTGCCATCTCCGAGGTGGGTGCAGCGCTGATGCTGGGCGGCAATATCCGGGGTTATACACGGATCCTGACCACGGCCATCTCGCTGGAAACACAGCGCGGAGACCTTGTGCTCGCTCTGGCACTGGGTATCATCCTGATCAGCATAGCTATGGTGGTCAGCATTACCATGAATATACTGCTGCAGAGGTATTGATGGCCATTCTTGAGACTATGGACCTTGAGCAGCGCGCCGGCGCCGCCGTGCTCCTGAGCAAGGTCAGCCTGTCAGTGGAAAAGGGAGAGATTTTCGTTGTTATCGGCCCAACGGGTGCGGGCAAGACCACGTTATTGAGGCTGATCAACCTGCTGGACCGCCCGACGGCCGGCGATATTATTTTTGATGGGCAGAAAATTACCGATCCGTCATGCGATACCGTTAAGGCGCGCCGCCGTATGGCCATGGTCTTCCAGAAGCCGGCCGTTTTTAATAACACGGTATATGAAAACGTGGCATATCCCCTCAAAGTACGCGGGGCTCACGGGAAAACCGAAAAATCCGCTGTCCACCAGTTGCTTGAAACCATTGGATTGGGTGGTTACGCCAGGCGAAAAGCCAAAACCCTCTCGGGAGGCGAAGCGCAGCGCGTGGCGCTGGCGCGTGCCGTAGTGGTAAAACCGGACCTGCTGCTGCTGGATGAGCCGACGGCCAACCTCGATCCTGTGAACGTAAAAATGATCGAAGAACTTGTAATGCGGTTCAACCGGGAGCGCGGATTGACAGTAATTATGTCGACACATGATATGCAGCAGGCACAGCGCGTGGCGAACAGGATAGGAGTCCTGATGAACGGCCAGCTCGTGCAGGTGGGCAGGCCCGGCGACATCTTTTACTCTCCTGATAACGCCAGAATCGCGGGCTTTGTGGGTATGCGCAACATGTTTAGAGGCTATATAGTGCGGAACGAAGCGGGTATTGCTGTTATAAACATCGGTGGCCGGGATATCCAGACTGTCTCGGATCTGCCGGTGGAGTCGGCTGTGGAAATCTACATTCGGCCTGAAGATGTGGTACTGGCCATGACTGCCGCCTCCAGCAGCGCGCGCAACAACCTGCGCTGCTCCATCACGTCGCTATCCTCCATCGGTCCGTTGTGTACCGTCACTGTGGATTGCGGGTTCCCGCTTGAAGTTCTTGTAACGGACAAGTCAGTTGTTGAGATGGGATTGAGTCAAGGCCAGGAGTTGTATGCCTCGTTTAAGGCCTCCGCGGTTCGAGTGCTGCCATCAATGCCGAGATGAGCGTGTCGATCGGTTGGCGATGTATGTACCACTTTTGCCGCCTGTTTTCTTAACGAGGAATATATCGGTGATAGCCATAGCCTGATCGAACATCTTGCACATATCATATATAGTCAGGGCTGTAACGGCCGCAGCTGTAAGCGCCTCCATCTCGAAGCCCGTTTTGGCTTGCCCTCTGACAGTAGCCTCGATAGCTATGGCGCCTTTTTTAGCGGGGTAGCTGAAATCAACCGATATGCTGGTAATCATCAGGGGATGGCACAGCGGGATAAGGTCGGCGGTTTTCTTGGCGGCCATTATGCCGGCTGCCTGTGCCACTGCCAGGACATCCCCCTTGGGTATCTCGTTTCTCTTCACCATTCTGAGCGTTTCCCTGCTCATGCTGATGCAGGCTGTTGCCGTCGCCAGCCTCTGTGTATCTTTTTTATTCGATACGTCTATCATGCGCGTGTCATGCTTGGCCATATCTTATCCCCCTATGCCGGACATCCTGGTATGCATGGCGCAGTTGTCGGACAGCCGGTGCATCTCGGGCTTGGATGCTACGGCATCGATCAGCAGGCGTTTGATATCGGAAATCGTTGAGCCACTGCGCAGGGGTGTCCTGACATCGATCCCCTCTGCGGAGAAGAGGCAGGGTAGCAGCGTCCCGGATGCCGAAAGGCGAAGCCTGTTGCAGCGGTTGCAAAACGGTTCTGAGACAGGCTCGATAAATCCCACCGTACCGCTGGCTCCGGAAAGGCGATAATATTTTGCCGCTCCGTTGCCTGCCATGCCGTAATGAGGTTCAAGCGTTCCCAGCTTCTCTATTTCATGGCGCAATAAATTGGCCGGAACAAGCCCGGCCGCTCCCTGAAGAGGCATCAGCTCTATGAATCTCACATGCCACCCTTTTTCCAGCGTCATGCGGGCGAAATCCTGTATCTCATCATCGTTTATACCCTGCATGGGCACCACATTTATCTTTACAGGATCGAGCCCGGCTTCCCTGGCTGATTCCATTCCCTCGAGCACGTCAGCCAGATCGCCCGTGCGGGTTATCTTTTTGAAGCGGTCTGCTTTCATGGTATCCAGGCTGATATTAACACGCTGCAATCCGGCCTCTGCCAGCTTGCCCGCATACTTATGCAGCAGTATACCGTTGGTGGTCATCGATATCTCAAGAATCCCTTCCACTGCTGAGATCATGCGTACCAGGTCCACTATGCCCGCCCTGACCAGCGGTTCGCCGCCCGTGATCCTGATCTTATTCATGCCGATCTCCGCCGCAGCGCGCACCACCAAGAGGATCTCTTCATAGCTTAGAATATCCTGGTGCGAGACCAGCGGGACACCCCCCGACGGCATACAGTAGATGCACCTGAGGTTGCAGCGGTCAGTAACAGATATTCTCAGGTAGTCTATGCCCCTCTGAAAGCTATCGCATATTCCCGGCATAATTATCCCCTGGTCAGGTATGATCTCCCGACCTGCCCTGCAGCGTTTCTATGGCATGCGGCACAATAGGCAGCAGCAGATCCAGGTATTCCTGCACAGCTCTGGGATTGCCCGGCAGGTTGACGATTAGACACCTGCCGCGTGTGCCGGCCACGGCGCGGCTGAGCACGGCTGTAGGGGTTTTTTTAAAGCCGATGGCCCTCATCATCTCAACAATGCCGACCAATTGCCTGTCAATTACACCCAGCGTGGCCTCCGGCGTAACGTCCCGCGGACTTATGCCGGTACCGCCCGTTGTGACAATCAGATCTATATTGCCGCTGTCAGCCCATGTTGCCAGCGTACTGGATATGATTTCCTCCTCGTCGGCCACAATCTGATATAGGGCGACCTCCATACCTGTGTTGCGAAATGTTTTCACTATGTAATCGCCGCTTGCATCAGAGCGCTGGCCCTGTGAGCCCTTGTCGCTGATGGTGAGAACTCCTGCTCTATACATTCAACATCCTCTGTTGGCGTAACTCCAGGCGCATCTGCTCCTATGTCGAGTTCCTGATACGGATCGAGGCTGTCTTTATTATACCAACTGTTTTCAATGTTCCCAGCATGGCCAGTATGGAGCTGGCCATAATGTCTTTGACGAACCGTTTGAGCGGCACGTTTTTACCGTTCACTGCCACGGACATATCGGCCGGCATGGCGGCTATGATGTCACGTTCGATAAAATCGGCGATCCTGGTTATTTCCTCCCGGCCGAACACTGGTTTTTTACCGGCTCTCTTGACTTTAGCTATTACAGCACAGAGGTCGGATCCGTTGCATACCAGATCCCCTGGTTTACCTGTGGGGCAGACCTCGATCTTGGGCGCTCTGGTATCTTTAAATCCCTCCGCCAGGATGATGTCGTAGCTATCACCAAGTAAACGCACGGTTTCCTCCAGCGAGGGTTC
>JAQTLG010000069.1 GCA_028715025.1 Dehalococcoidia bacterium
ATTTGGCCCCTACAAGCTCCAGAATCAACGGCAATACCCTCAGGCGTGCGCCCGAACCTAACAGGATGATCCCTTTCAGATCCTTCGGATATTTGAGGGCGTGCATGAGTGCAATTCCCCCTCCCAACGAGTGCCCGGCCAGCACGACATCGGTATATTCTTTTTCCTGGAAATAGCCGTGCAGCCAATCAGTATAATCTTCAACACTGGTGCAAATCTCTCCTCGGGGATGGCCGGGCAAGTCGGGATTATCTGCATCGGTGAAGTGCTGCTTCTGCAGCATCCATACATCACCGCAGGCGCCTGATCCATGTACAAAGACCAGCTTCATATCAAACCTCCTAAATACTGCAGGACTTCTGCGGATTCACAGTCCCCGCCATGACCGGCCGGAGTTTATGAGGCGAACGGGAGTTCCTGCTGGCCGGTGACCATAGGTTTGGGAGGCGTTGTGACCATGGCGCGGGTCTCTTTGGCGGCCTGCTCCTCGGGATTCTCTTTCTCAACCAGGGCTATGGATACGACGCGGTCGCCTTCATCCAGTCTGGATAGCATCACGCCCTGCGTTATGCGGCCCTTGACGGGAACGCCCTCGCGCCTTTTCTTCTTCCCACCTTCTACCGAGACCACGGTCTCTTTCGCTACATCCACATTGATCCTGAGCTGCACGCCATTGGCCGTCGTTATAAACAGCTCGTAGCCGGGCGGCACGAACTTGGCGGCGATTACCTTGCCTGTCTTGGAATTCACCCTGTGGGCCAGCACGCCCTTCCCTCCCCGGCCATGCAGGGGGAATTTCTCAACTTTGGTCTTCTTGCCATAGCCGTTCTCGGTGACCGTGATCAGGTCAGCGGCCGGTTGTACAGTGCCCATGCTGACCACTATGTCTCCCTTATTGAGCTTGATGCCCCGCACACCGCCGCTGGTGCGCGAGGCGTTGCGCAGGGGCGCTACGGCAAATTTAACGGCCTGCCCGTTGCGGCTTACCAGCATCAGCTTATCCGAGTCGGCAATAACGTCCACCCCGATCAGTTCCTCGTCGTTCTTCAGCTTCATGGCGATAAGGCCGCTGCGGCGGACGTCGATAAAATTGCTCAGCCCTGTCTTCTTAACAATGCCCTTGGATGTGGCCAGCAGCATGAATAGGCCCGGATCGGTCTTCTCCGGCACGAACATGGCTGTGACCTTCTCCTTTGCCTCAATGGGTATCAAATTGATTATATTGATGCCCTTGGTAGTGCGCGCGATGTCCTGCGGTATCTCGTAGCATTTCATCTTGAAAACCCTGCCGCGGTTGGTGAAGAACAGCAGGTTATCATGCGTGTCGGCAGACATTGAGCTCATCACGTCGTCACTGTCGCGCGTTACCATGCCCTTGACGCCCCGCCCGCCGCGCAATTGCTTGCGAAAAACATCTGCGGGGATGCGCTTAATATACCCTTGCTCACTCAGCGTCACGATCACATCCATATGCGGAATAAGATCCTCCACCTGGAATTGTCCTGCTTCATCCTGTGTTATAACCGTACGTCGCTTGTCACCGAACTTTGTCTTGAGTTCCAGAACATCCTGCTGGATGAGTTTGAGGATCTTATCGGGATTGGCCAGCAGGTCCTCCAGATAATGTATGGTCTTAAGAACATCTTTATATTCATCCAGGATCTTTTTGCGTTCAAGATTGGCCAGGCGGCGCAACTGCATTTCGAGAATTGCCTGAGCCTGCAGCTGGCTGAGCGAAAACTCCGTCATAATGTTTTCGCGTGCCGTATCCGCCGTCTCAGATTCGCGAATGGTCTTGATCACAGCATCCAGATGGTCAAGGGCGATCTTGAAGCCCTCCAATATGTGCGCTCTTTCTTTGGCCTTCTGCAGGTCATGCTTGGTCCTGCGTGTAACAACCTCGGTGCGGAAAGCCACGTAACACTGCAGCGCATCCTTGAGATTTATGACGCGTGGTTGTCCCTCTACCAATGCGATCATATTTATAAAGAAAGCCGTCTGCATGGATGTGAATTTGAACAGGTTGTTCTGTACCTTGGCCGGGTGCGCATCCTTGCGCAAACCTATCACGAGCCGCATACCCTGGCGGTCCGATTCGTCGCGCACATCGCTGATACCTTCGATTTTTTTATCGCGGGCTAATTCGGCAATCTTCTTGACCAGCTCGGCTTTATTGGTCTGATAAGGCAACTCGGTGACAATCAACTGCATCTTGCCTGCCTTGGTCGATTCTTCCACAACCCTGGCCCGCAACACTACCTTGCCCTGCCCGGCCGCATAGGCATTTTTTATGCCCTCCACGCCACAGATGATACCGGCCGTGGGGAAATCAGGCCCTTTCACGAACTTCATAAGATCGTCGACCGAGGCATCGGGATTCTCGATCAAATAATGTATGGCGTCGCAGATCTCAGTGAGATTATGGGGAGGGATATTGGTGGCCATGCCCACCGCTATGCCGGAGGACCCATTGACCAGCAAGTTCGGCAATCGTGCCGGCAGTACCGACGGCTCCTTGAGGCTGTCATCGAAGTTCGGGATGAAGTCGATAGTCTCTTTGTCTATATCCAGCAGCATCTCATCGGCAATCCGGGCAAGCCTGGCTTCTGTGTAACGCATAGCCGCCGGAGGATCGTCATCGATGCTGCCGAAGTTGCCCTGGCCATCTACCAGGCGGTAACGCATGGAGAAGTCCTGCGCCATCCTGACCATGGCGTCGTAAACCGAGGAATCCCCGTGTGGATGATATTTGCCCAGTACCTCGCCGACGATGCGCGCGCTTTTCTTATATGGCGCGTTATAGCGCATATTGAGATCGTGCATGGCGAACAGTATGCGTCGGTGAACGGGCTTCAGTCCGTCGCGCACGTCGGGCAGGGCGCGGGAAACTATAACGCTCATGGCATAATCCAGGTACGAGCGTTTCATCTCGTCTTCAATACCGATCGGCTTTATAGATAATCCTAATTCCATGTTTACTCCTCGTCACCGAAGCTGTTGTCGAGCCGTTGCAGGTCTTCCGTAGCCGTGTAGCCTTCATAAATCGAGAACCCCTCGGGGACGGTCTCGGTATCTTCCGATTCATTGTAATCGGGCTCATCCAGCCCTTCTTCCTCTCCTGCGCTGTGCCTCAGCAGATTATCTTTAACATGCGCGGGATAGGCCTCCGTCACCCGGATGGGGAACGACAGCTTGCCTGCCTGGCTGGGATGCAGGAAGGTCTCACGTATTATGACCTTGACCTTGTTGTGATCGTGATCAAGGCTGACAATGGCCGCTATGTATTTGTTCCCGCCGTTAAGCAGCTTGGCCAGGCGCAGCCCGTGTTCCGGCTCAATCACTCCCAGGTACTCGCCCCGATCGTTCTTCACCACAGTATCCTGGTTTCTGGTGTCAAGAAAGACCTTTTCCCCTGGTGTCAGTTTAAGCAGGACGGATTGAGGAGCCGGCTCGAGCAAGCTGACAATGCCGTATTTACCAACATCAGCGATGAAATCACTCGGCTTGGCTTTCTCCCTCTTTACACTTGCGACTTTAGTACCCTTAAGCAGCGCCAGCCGATCGAGGTTCTTTCTGGCTATTATATTGCTGGGAGATAGTTCGATGGACTTGCTGTAGGCATCCTTGGCTCTCTTATAATCGCCCAACTCCATATAGGCACGGCCCAGCCGGTTGTAAGCGTCTACGTCCGCGGGAAAAACCTCGATAATGCCCTGGTTTGCGGCAATAGCCTCCTGCCAGCGGTTCTCGGTAGCCATCTTTATGGCCTCCTGGATACGCCCCCGCCATATTCTGGCTTTCTCTTCTTCACGTTCGGGCATTCTTGATAACCTCTACTTTAAACATATATGCCACTGCGTCCTTTGCAATCATTTTATTAAATACCAAATCTTCATCAAAGGCAAATCTGTCACTCATTAACGTAGCCCGCTCCCGGACCGATGTGATTTTAGTCGTTTTATAAATCCACTTCTGGGTCTACACTATAATAGCGTCGGGAATTTGACACGGCTTTTCAAGCGGTGCTAAATTACCACGTAAATTAAATTAAGTCAATAAGAAGGTGCTTTGATGAAAGAACAGGTACAGGAAGTATTAAATATTATCCGCCCCAGCCTCCAGGCAGACGGCGGCGACGTTGAACTGGTGGATGTTAAGGACGGGATAGTCAGCGTGAAGCTAAAGGGCGCCTGCTCCGGCTGCCCGATGTCTACCATGACACTGAAAAAAGGTATTGAGCGCTTCCTGAAAGAGAAGATACCCACAGTCAAAGAAGTTGTGGGCGTATAGACCCCCGGCCTAACCTTTATCCAGTTCGAAGGCTTTGTGCAGGGCTCTAACGGCGTCTTTCACCTTATCCTCCGCTATAATACAGGTAATCCGTATCTCGGAAGTGGTTATCATCTGTATATTTATATCCTGCGCAAATAGGGTCTGGAACATCTTGGCTGCATAGCCCGGGGTATTCTGCATACCCGTGCCGATTATCGAGACCTTGCCCAGTTTTGTGTCGCTGCGGTATTCCCTGGCGCCGATTTTCTTGGCTACTGGAGCAATTATCTTCATGGCCCTGGGGATATCCTTTTTAACAATGGTGAAGGTCAGGTCCGTGATATTATTAGCGCTGGCATTCTGAACTATGGTTTCCACGCTTATACAGGCCTTTGCCAGCGGTGTGAAAATAGCGGCCGCTACACCGGGTCGGTCCGGCACACCGGTTATGGTGATCTTGGCCACATCCATATCGTGGGCAATGCCCCTTACCTTATTCTTCTGCTCCATGTTTTTCCCTCCGTGAATAATCGTGCCGGGCTTCTCCACCATGCTGGAGGCCACCAGTATGGGTATATTGAATACCTGGCCAAGCTCAACCGACCGATGATGCATTACCCTGGCGCCCGAAGTAGCCATTTCCAGCATCTCCTCATAGCCTATCTCATCCAGCTTGCGCGCCTCCGGCACCAGTCGGGGGTCTGCCGTGTATACTCCTTCAACATCGGTATATATCTCACATACCCTGGCCTTCAGGCTGGCTGCCAGAGCTACCGCAGTTGTGTCCGAGCCGCCCCTGCCCAGTGTGGCGATATCATTGTTGGGAGTAATGCCCTGGAAACCGGCAACGATAACGATATTGCCTTTATCCAGCTCTCTTATTATCCTCTCCGGTTCTACACCGGTTATCCTGGCCTGGCTGAATGACGAGTCCGTGGAAATTCCGGCCTGCTGGCCACTGAGGGCTACCGCGCTGTAACCCATGGCGTGCAGTGCCATGGCTAGAAGCGTGCTGGAAACAATCTCCCCCGTGGATAGCAGCAGGTCCATCTCGCGAGGCTCAGGATTCGGATTGATCTTATTGGCCAGGTCGATTAGATCGTCTGTAGTATCGCCCATGGCCGATACAACCACCACGACTTTGTTGCCCTTTTTAAACGACGCCTCGATCCTGCGCGCCACGTTGCGGATCTTCTCGGCATCGGCCACCGAGCTGCCTCCGTATTTCTGCACTACTATTGCCATATCTGTTGCTGCCTGCCTTTTTTATTTATCCTTCAAGAAAATATCCATGAGTTTGAATCCCGGCTCAACCGAGATACCGGTGCGGCCGGCCTCCGCCTCCGTGAAGCGGGCTGCCCCGTTGGGTTTTACACCTCCGCCCCAGATGAGGAAGGGAACGGGCTCGGCGCTATGTGTCTTAAGCTCGATCGGCGTGGGATGGTCAGGCATCACCAGCACCCTTATCTGCCCACCCTTCCAGTCCAGCAGTTTGCTGATGACCTCCCTGTCGATCAATTCTATAGCCTTTATCTTATCGATTATCGATCCCCTGTGTCCCATCTCGTCCGGCGCCTCAATATGCATAACAACCAGGTCGCCGGTATTAAGCCATCCCAGCGCTCCTTCAGCCTGGGCTGAGAAATCGTTGTCAAGGTTATCGGTAACGCCATCGATATGCAGCACCTCTATGCCGGCCATTATAGCCAGCCCGCGCAGCAGATCGACACCCGATGTGAGCGATGCCCTGAGGCCGCGTACCTCCTGGAAAGAAGGCATCTCCGGCACACGGCCGCTGGGCCAGAAAAGCCATATCGAGGTCACCGGCAGCTTGCCCTGCCTCTTTCGCGCCTCGTTGACCGGGTGTCCTTCCAGCACGCTCTCAGATTTTTTCATCAGTTCATTTAAAAGCTCACTTCCGCGTCCGCGTGGAAGGTAATCCCCCACCTGGCGATCGGTTATATCGTGCGGGGGTGTGCAGACAGCCATCAGGGCATTCTCATGGCCGCTTATCCTGCAAATGTGTCTGTAGCTGATGCCGGGAAAGAATTTTAGCGCGCCTGAGCCCAGTTTTTCATTCAGGGTATCTATAATGGTCACGGCCTCCCCGGTGCTGATATGCCCGGCGCTGTGGCTGACCATTTTACCCTCAATTATCGTCACCAGATTGCAGCGAAACGTAACGTCCCCCGGACCAATGGGGACACCCACGCTTCGGGCTTCGATGGCGCTCCTCCCTCTGTAATAGACCGTGGGGTCATAACCCAGAACAGACATGCACGCCGGCGCGCTGCCTGGCTCCATACCCGGCGGTATGGTCAATGCCATGCCGCTGTACCCCTGCCCTGCCATACGGTCGAGATTGGGGGTAAGCGCTAGCTCAAGGCATGTTTTGTTATCCCTCACGGCAAGGGGCCAGCCGGAGGCGCCGTCCACTATGACTATGCAAAATTTCATAGCCAATAAGTTTACAATTGTTGCCCTAAAAGTTAAAGCCGACTATAATATCTAACCCGTGCGGGGAGTAGCGCAGTTGGTTAGCGCGCAGCGTTCGGGACGCTGAGGTCGGAGGTTCGAGTCCTCTCTCCCCGACCAGCCACTATCCTTACCCCACTTCCTTCTTCGCCTCATCCCAGATGGCATCCATTTCGCTAAGCTTCATGCCTCGCAGGTCCAGACCCCGTTCACGGCAGACCTGTTCGATATATTGAAACCGCCTCGTGAAACGGGCATTGGCCAGGCGCAGCGCTGATTCGAGGTCCACATCCATATGGCGGGCGACACTGGCCAGCACCAGCAGCACGTCGCCGAACTCATGGTTCTTTTCTTCCTGGGTTGTGGCACTCTTCAGTTCCGCCACCTCCTCAACCAGCTTATCTATGATATCGTCAGCATTCTCCCAATCAAAACCCACGGCAGCTACCCTGCGTCCCGCAGTCTGGCTATATGCCAGGGCCGGTAAACTGCCGGGTATGCCGGCCAGAAGCGATTGACTGCCTTTCTTCTCACGTTCTTTAAGCTCCTGCCAGCTGAGAGACGCCTCTTCGGCGTCAGCTATCTCCTTGCCGTCAAAGACATGAGGATGCCTCTTGATCATTTTGCTGTTAATACTGCGTAGTACGTCCTCGAGAGAAAACTCCCCCGCTTCGCGGGCGACCTGGGAATGCAGCATTATCTGCAGCCAGAGATCGCCCAGTTCCTCACTGAGGGCCGCCATATCGTTATTATCGATCGCCTCCAGCACCTCATAACTTTCCTCGACAAGATATTTCTTGAGAGAGTCATGCGTTTGCCGTCGGTCCCAGGGACAGCCGCCCTCCCCCCGTAAACGCTCTACGATTGTTCTGAAGGTCTCGAATTTATCGAGCTCTGCTTCGTTGAATCCTGATATCTCGCTGGCCATACTCCGGCTTAATCCCGCCTGCCTCCGAATACCAGTAAGATGAAGTAGAGCAATTGTGCCACGGCCTGCAGCATGGCCGCCACATAGGTCAGGGCCGCAGCGGATAGAACTGCACTTGCCCCTTCATATTCCTGTCCTACCAGCAGTCCGGTTTCCTTGATCATT
>JAQTLG010000070.1 GCA_028715025.1 Dehalococcoidia bacterium
CTCCACATTGTAGACCAGTCCGCCGCCCGTGCCGCCCATGGTATAGGCCGGCCTCACCACCACGGGGTAGCCCAGCTCGGAAGCTACACGCTCGGCGTCCTCGATAGAATAAACCGCCTCGCTTTGCGGCATTTCGATGCCCAGCCGGTTCATGGTATCCTTGAAGGCGATACGGTCCTCGCCGCTGCGTATGGCATCGACGTCCACGCCGATCACCTCGACGCCGTATTTTTCAAGTATGCCCTCTTTGGCCAACTCGGAGCTGAGGTTGAGCCCGGATTGCCCTCCCAGGTTGGGTAAAAGGGCGTCCGGCCTTTCCTTTTCGATTATCTTCTCCATCATGGCCACGGTCAGAGGCTCGATATATGTTATGTGGGCCATGCCCGGGTCGGTCATGATGGTGGCCGGGTTTGAGTTGACCAGTATGATCTCGTAACCCAAGCCCTTGAGGGCTTTACAGGCTTGAGTACCGGAATAGTCGAATTCACAGGCCTGCCCTATGATGATGGGGCCTGATCCGATGATCATGATTTTCTTTATATCGTTTCTTCGCGGCAAGGATGACCTCCGTACATTATTTCAGCCAATTTAAATACCTCTCCGGATTTGGAGGCCCGCCAGAATTCGCCATCTACGAACGTGACGATGATGTTCCAGGCCATAACCATCAAGATATCCTGAGAGAGTCGTGGTGGAAGGACAAACATCCGCCGCTGATGGTGGCCACAACCAGCCCCTTTAATTTGCATCCGTTGAACGGCGTGTTTCTGCCTTTTGAAAGGAAATCCTTAACATCCACCGTCCATTCCCGTTCCGTATCCAGCAGAGTTATGTCGGCACGTGCGCCCGGCCGCAGCGTACCGGTGCCATTTTGCAGTATCTTTGCCGGGCCTGTCGTCAGGCAGGCCAGAAGGGTTTTCAAGCTGATACTGCCTGTGTGCACCAGGGACATGAGAACGCCGAATGCGGTCTCGAAGCCGCTTATGCCGGATATGGCGTTCTCGAATTCGCAGAGCTTTTCCTCAATCGTATGAGGAGCATGATCCGTGGCGATGGCGTCGATAGTGCCATCCGTTATCCCCCGGATCAGCGCCTCTATATCAGCGGGTGACCTAAGAGGTGGATTCACCCTGGCGTTGGTGTCGTAGGCCAGCGCTGTTCGAGGAGTGTCCTGAACCTTCATTACCCGCTCGTGCGTCAGTGTGAGATTGTGCGGCGTAACGTCGCAGGTTACCTTCAATCCCCTTTGTTTGGCATCACGCACAAGCTGCGTCGAGCCGGCTGTGCTCATGTGTGTGACATGCAGCCTTGCGCCTGTCAGTTCACACAATGCGATATCCCGCGCCACCATTATTTCCTCGGCAGCCGCGGGTATGCCTTTTAGACCCAGCCTGACGGCTACCCAGCCGTCGTTCATATGGCCTCCCTGCGACAGATTGATGTCTTCGCAATGATCGATAATCGGGAGGTCGAGCACGGCGGCGTTCTCCATGGCCAGGGACATGATGCGTGTATCGCTCACGGGGCTGCCGTCATCGCTGAAGCCTATGCACCCGGCGGAGGCCAGCTCTGCCATATTTACCAGTTCCCTGCCTGCCCTGCCTCCCGTAATGCAGCCGACCGGCAGAATTCTAACGAGGGGGGCATCTCTGGAGGCTATGTCTCTGACGTGATTGACTATGCCGGCGTTGTCCAGCGGAGGATTGGTATTGGGCATACAGCATATTGTGGTGTAACCGCCGCGTGCCGCCGCTGCCGCACCTGTGGCTATTGTCTCCTTATTTTCGTATCCGGGCTGGCGCAGGTGGCAGTGAAGATCAATAAAACCCGGGCAGGCAATTAATCCGGATGCGTCAATAGTTGCGGCTCCGGCTGCAGATATATCGTTGCCGGTCTTTGATATTTTACCTTCAGCGATGAGTATGTCCCCGGTCTCCTCGGCATCGGTTGCGGGATCGATGATACGCGCATTTTTTATCAGGAGGCTGCTATCTTTCATCTGTTTTTACCTCCTGCGATCAAGTACAGCAGGGCCATGCGCACCGCCACTCCGTTGGTGACCTGCTGTTCAATCAGCGATCTGGTACCATAGGCCACATCGGGGCTGATTTCGGTGCCTTCGTTCATGGGCCCCGGGTGCATCACCAGTACATCAGGTTTCGCGCCAGCCAGACGGCTCATGTTGATCTGATATCCTTGAATATATTCACGCAGAGACGATATCAGCCCGCTTTGCTGCCGCTCCTTTTGCAGTCTCAGCGACATGATAATATCGGCGTTTTCAATTGCTGAGTCAAGGTTATGCTCTATAGTCACATGGTTGAGGGAGTACTTCTCCAGCATCTCGGGCAGGCCGTGGGGTATAAGAGTGGGGGGAGCGCAGAGTACCAGCTTCATACCGTAATGGCGGGTGCCCCAGATATTGGAGCGGGCCACCCTGCTGTGCATAATATCGCCGACGATGACGACTTTGCGGTCCTTCAGGTCGCCGAGCTGCTGCTTCATTGTAAAGATATCCAGCAATCCCTGTGAGGGATGGGCGTGGCAGCCGTCACCTGCGTTGATAATGCTGGTATCCAGGCTGCGCGCGGCGATATATGGCGCGCCGGAGCAAGGATGCCTCATGATGATGGCGTCCACCTCCAGGGCTTGCAGCGTACGCAGGCTGTCTATGAGAGATTCGCCCTTGGCCACGCTGCTTTTGGTTGCATCCAGGCTGATGGTATCGGCGCCCAGGTATTTCGCCGCCAGCTCGAAGGATGCGCGGGTACGGGTGCTTGGCTCGAAGAACATAGTGGCGATGGTTTTACCGCGCAGGGTGGGTACCTTCTTGACGTCGCGGTCAAGTATCTCTACCATGCCTTCGGCTATCTCGAAAACAAGGTCGGTCTCCTCCCTGCTGAAATCATCCAGGTCCAGCACATGACGATGTTTCCAGAAATCGATGGATGGTCCGGGCAGCGTTTCCCGTGTAGCCGTGCCCGGTCTCGATTCACTTAAGCTCATTATTGCCTCCCTCCGTCCTCATAACCGTGACTTTGTCCACAGCATCGACCTCGCTCAGGCATACCTTAATTTCTTCGTTACGTGCCGTGGGGATGTTTTTCCCCACGAAATCAGCACGGATGGGAAGCTCGCGATGGCCCCTGTCGATCAGCACGGCGAGCTGAATGGTCTCGGGCCTTCCCAGGTCTATCAGGGCATCAAGGGCAGCGCGTATGCTGCGCCCGGTGTAAAAAACGTCGTCAACCAGTATCAGGTGTTTGTTAGTGATATCGAAAGGCACATAGGTCTGCTGAACAACATGTTTGAAGCTCAGTGAAGACACATCGTCGCGGTAAAGAGTGATATCCAGAGATCCAACGGGGATGTCGACCTGCTCCATGCTGCGAATGATCGCGGCCAGACGCTGGGCCAGCGGGACGCCGCGCGTCTTGATACCGATGAAGACGATATTGACAGCGCCCTTATTGCGCTCGAGGATCTCGTGTGCGACGCGAACCAGCGCCCTTTCGATATCGGAAGAATTAAGCAGAGTTTTTTCAGGCATTAAAAAACCTCTTGCCCGTGCTGGCAAGAGGTCTGTTACAAGCACATATGCCCGGACCGGATTTGCGGCGAAGTAACTTCACTTTTCCCTTGCCAGCCTCGCTGGGCTGACTTAAAGGTTCAATTTCTAGTATTATACCACTGCAAACGGGTATAAATCAATTGTCAGATTGATTGGTGATGAAAAGGTGGTAATATAATCAGGCATGGCCATTACAGGGGGCGTCGATAACTGCTATCGATATCACAGAGCCCCCATGTTTACATAACATTCGTTTTTGGAGGGAAAAGTGAAATTTGAGGTCAGACCAGGTGGTGTGAACACCATTGCAACTGACGCGGTAATCACCGGAGTTTTCGAAGGCGATGCAGGCCAGGTTGGAGCTGTTGGCGAGCTGGATGCAGCTCTGGGGGGAATTATAGGTGATCTCATAAGTTCAGGTGAGGTAAAAGGAAAACTGTATGAGATGCATGTGTTGCACACGCTGGGAAAGATCCCGTCCCGTCTGGCTATCGTGGCCGGCATGGGGAAGCAAGCTGAATGGGACACCGATAAATTGAGGGGCTTTGCAGGGGAGGTTGTGCGCGTGCTGCGCAAGCACAAGGCAAAATCTGCGGCCTTTGCCCTGCGTGCTGGAAATGAAGGCGGCCCGGGACATGCCGATTTCTCCTGCGCGGTGGTCGAGGGTTGCCTGCTGGGCGATTATCAATACAAGCGCCACATGACCAGGGATGAAAACGGGCATGAGATCGGAGAGATCCTTTTGCTTGAAAACGACCAGGCCGTGCTTGAAGCGATGGTCAAAGGTCTTGAGATGGGCAGGATTACGGCTGGTGCGGTAATGATGGCGCGTGATATGGTTAACGAACCGGCCAACCACATGACTCCCGCAAATATGGCTGAGATAGCGAGGGAGGTAGCCTCCAGGCATCACCTGGGCATTATAGTCATGGACCGCGCACAGATGGAAAAAGAAAAGATGGGCGCCCTGCTGGGTGTGGCGCAGGGGACCTCCGAGCCTCCAAATTTTATTGTGTTGGATTACCGCGGTGATTCTGCTAAAAAAGAGGTTGTTGGCCTGGTGGGTAAAGGATTGACCTTCGACTCGGGCGGTATATCGCTTAAGTCGCACGAGTTTATGTCTGATATGAAGGGAGACATGGCGGGCGGAGCAGCGGTCATCGCGGCCATGGACGCCATAGCGCAGATGAAGCTGGCTGTGAATGTGACAGCGCTTATACCGGCTACTGAAAACCTGCCCGGCGGCAGGGCGCTGAAGCCGGGGGATGTGCTGAAGGCATCCAACGGTAAAACTATTGAGGTGGTCAATACTGATGCGGAGGGCCGGCTGATACTGGCCGATGCGCTCTCCTACGCTGTTAAAAATGGACTCAGTCCTATTGTTGACCTGGCCACATTGACCGGGGCCTGCCATGTGGCGCTGGGCGATATATATGCGGGTCTTTTCTCCAACGATCGCGGGTTGGCCGAGCGGCTGATAAAGGCGGCTGACAAGGGCGGTGAAAAGCTGTGGCAATTGCCTATGCCTGAGGAATACAGGGACCTCAATAAGAGCGATATTGCCGATATAAAGAACTCCGGAGGTAGATACGGTGGGGCTATTACAGCGGCCCTCTTCCTGCAGGAGTTTACAGGCGAGACGCCATGGGCGCACATCGATATAGCCGGTCCTTTCATGACGGATAAGACCAGGGGAGTTTTGGTGAAGGGGGCAACAGGCTACGGTGTGAGGACGCTTATCCGCTTCATATCAGGTTTAAGTGAGAGATAGGAGATTGAGCATGAAGATAAAATGGTTTGGGCAATCATGTTTTCTGCTGACAGCAGGCGATGGCACAAAGTTATTGATGGACCCTTTCAAATCAGACAGCCATCTGAACTATAAACAGGTTAATGAGAAAGTCGACCTGGTAACTGTCAGCCATGAGCATGCGGATCATAACTACACTGATGCCCTGCCGGGCAAGCCTGAGATCATTAAAGGGCAAGTTGAGAAGACCATTAAGGGTATCAGGATCAAAGGAATTGATGTAGCGCATGACGATGCCGGAGGCAAGAAGCTGGGTGTCAACACGATATTTTATGCAGTGATAGATGGAATAAGGATATGCCATCTGGGCGACCTGGGGCACAGACTATTGGAGAAGCAGCTCGATTCTATAGGCGAGGTGGATGTGTTGCTGATACCGGTGGGCTCCGTGTTCACCATCGATGTTGAAGCTGCCAATGCCATATGTGAAGATATCAAACCGCGTATAGCCATACCCATGCATTACAAGACGGACAGATGCCAGTTCCTGCAGTGGAGCGCTGAGGACTTCGCCAAGGGCAAGAGCAAAGTCAGGAGGATTGAGGGCAGCGAGGTTGAGATCACTTCTAATAGCCTGCCGTCTGAATTTGAAGTGCTTGTGCTGCAATACGCGGATTAATTGCCTGCGTCCGGCTTTGTGATCAGCTTGTTGTAGGCGGCCCTGGCTGCCTCGGCCTCGGCCGTCTTTTTAGTCTTGCCCGATCCAATCGCCAGCAGCACGTCTCCCAGTGAAACGGATACGCAGAAGATCTTATCGTGGTCGGGTCCCGTTGCCTCGATAACCTCGTACTCCGGAAGTGTTTTGAAATCGGACTGTGTAAGTTCCTGCAGCAGCGCTTTGTAGTTAAGGCTGTGTTTGCCATCTTTAATAGCCTGGATATCCTCAGCAAAACCGGTCAGAACGAAGGTCTTTGCCGATTCGAAGCCCCTGTCGAGGTACACCGCCGCCGTAAGGGCTTCGTACGCATCTGCCAGGTTATTGCGCTTTATTCTCCCGCCGGATGCGTTTTCTCCCTTGCCCAGCATCAGGTAATCGCCCAGTTTGAGCTGCAGCGCTTTTTCAGCCAGGTTTTCCTGCCGCACCAGAGAGACTCGAATCTCTGTCAGCTTACCCTCTGGCAGGTCGGGAAAATCACAGTACAGTTTTTCAGCAACAAAGAGGTTGATCAGAGCGTCGCCCAGGAATTCCATACGCTCGTTGTCACCCGTAGCGGCCGCAGGATTTTCGTTGATATAGGAGGTGTGTGTAACCGCCTGTTGGAGGATATGCGGATTATTGAACTTGAAACCTATGGACGATTGCAGTTTGTTGAGAGAGGACAATGTGATTACCTTCAGCTCCCCTTTAGTTGAACTCCTCCTGGGCAAGTCCCGTGATGATAATGGAAGGAAGCCCGAAAATGGGGAAGACGATGCAAGAGCATATAGACCCCGCCAGGGCCAGCACCCAAATCCTGCGCTGGAGCGCGTAAACCCCGCCTATAATAGCTATGATGCCGATAAAGACCAGCACGAAGGGTATGGCAAAGAACCTGGATATGAGCTGTTCGGTCTGCTCGATGACCACGGGATCGACGTGTAGAATCTCGTACATACTGCGAAATATCGAGGTCAGCACGACGAAATATACGCCGCCCACCATGCCGATAGCGCCTGACACAATGTCCAGTATGCCGGCCATAATAGGTTTCCAGGTGAGTTTCATGATATGCTATTCTCCAGCAAGAATTTTATGCTTATACCTTTAACAGATATAACTCATTGTAACAGTCACTGTCAAATCCGGATTTTCAGCCTGGGATAATATCGCCCCCGGATTATTACGAAATTATGCCGCTGATGGAGGAGATGAAAGAATGTACATAGACCGGCCGGGCAAGATTTGCGATGGGCTCTATATGCTGGGAATGAAGCAGAGCCTGATATACCTGGTGCAGGGGCCCAGGTCCATGATTGTCGGCGGCGCCATGAGCTGGATAGCTCCGCAGCTTGAGCAGCAGTTTAAGGATTTCGCCATTGATACGGACAGCATCGAGTATCTGGTGATCCCACATTCACATTTCGACCATTTCGGGGCCGTTCCGTATCTGAAAAGGAGGTTCCCCCGCATAAAAGTGCTGGGAACTGAATCCGCTGCCAGGATACTGTCGAAGGAGAAGGTCATCAGCTACTCGGAAATAGTCAACAGGATGATGATCGACATCTACAAATTGCAGGATGAATATGAGAGGATGAACCTGAAGATCGATGCCGTCACAATCGATAAAATAGTCGATGATTCCAGCGTAATCGACCTGGGCAACGGGCTGGAGGCGAGGTTTATCGCAACACCCGGGCATTCGCCCTGCGCTGTCACAGTCTATATTCCGTCGTTGAAGGCTCTTTTCCCCAGCGATGCGGTCCCCTGTCTTGTGGGAGGTGTCGATAAACAGGCACGTCC
>JAQTLG010000071.1 GCA_028715025.1 Dehalococcoidia bacterium
CCCACCCACATCAACCTGGTGGCCCTGGTAATGGTGCGTGGATCCTCCATCATAAAGGTCAGCAGCTCCCTGAAGACCTGGTCATAGAGCTGGTCGATCTCATCATCCTCCGGCACGATTTTTCGGGCTGCTTCAGCATCGTGAATGATGAACGCGTTCAGGCTACGGTGCAGCATATCGATGACTTTTTCATTCATGCGGGGCAAATCTATCAACGGCTTGAGCGGCGGCTCATTGCCGATCATAAGCACGATTTTGGCATTGCCGGCCGCGTGATCTCCCATTCTCTCAAGGTCCTGTACGATGAACAGGATAGCCAGCAGTATCCTCAAATCACTGGCCATAGGGGCCTGGCACGATATGATATCCAGCCCTTTTTCCTCTATCTCAAAACGTTTTCTATTCACGTTCTGATCTTCATTAATTACCAGCCTGGCCAGGTTAAGGTCACGTTCTTTAAGGGCCTTCATGGACCTTTCCAGCGCCTTTTCGATCATACTCCCCAGGACCAGCACTTCGTCCTGTAGCTCGCGCAGATTTCTCTGATAAGACTCTCTCGGCATATTCAACCTCCTTTAACCAAAACGCCCTGTGATATAATCCTCGGTCCTCTTGTCTTTAGGCACGGTGAAGACCTCCTTGGTAGGAGCGTATTCTATCAGTTGTCCCAGCAGCATAAAACCGGTCCAGGCCGATACGCGTGCAGCCTGCTGCATATTATGTGTGACAATGACGACGGTGTAATCTTTCTTTAGCTCCAGCATCAGCTCTTCTATCCTCAGAGTTGAGATAGGATCCAGCGCCGAACACGGTTCGTCCATCAGTATGATTTCAGGCTCGATGGCAATGGCGCGCGCGATGCATAGTCGCTGCTGCTGGCCGCCGGACAGGGAGGCGCCAGGCTGGTCGAGTTTATCTTTCACTTCCTCCCATAAAGCCGCCTTCCTCAGGCTGCGCTCCACGACATCCTTTAAATCCCTGCGCCGGCTCCAGAAGCGCGCCAGGCTTATTCCCGAGGCCACATTGCCGAAGATCGACATGGTCGGGAAAACACTGGCTCTCTGAAACACCATGCCTATGCGTCGCCGGATAGAAACCGGATCAACCTGCGGAGCGTAGATATCCTGCCCGTCCATAAATACGCGGCCGGTCACCCTTCCTCCTTCCGACACTTCATGCATGCGGTTAAGACAGCGGATAAACGTCGATTTGCCGCATCCGGAGGGGCCGATCAGTGCTGTTATACGCTGAGCGCCGATGCCCATGCTGATATTTTGAATCACCATCAGGTTACCGTACCAGGCATTCAGGTCCTCAACTGTCAACGCGTATTTAGATGTCGTCTTATCTCCGTCATGTTTCGGGTCGGCGGCTTCAATTCTAACGGTCTGCCCCAGCATATTATTTATCATATCACCATGTCCTTAATTTTTTTTCAAAGACTTTTATTTCTGTCTCCTGCTGCTGACAAGACGCACAGAGATATTAATGCCGAGAACGAGTATGATCAGCAGGAAAGCGGCCGCCCAGGCCTGCTGCTGCCAGTCGCTGTATGGGGACAGGGCATAGCGGTATATCTGTAAAGGAAGAGCTCCTATCGGCTCGGCCAGGCCCTGTACGCCGAATGCGCTGCCCAGTGCAGTGAATATCAGCGGCGCCGTCTCCCCTGCAATACGTGCGACGGCAAGCATGATGCCGGTGACTATGCCCGTAACAGCGCCGGGCACGATCACACCCAACGTTATGCGCCACCGGCTGATGCCGAGAGCCAGCGCCGCCTCGCGCTGTGAATTCGGAACCAGCCTCAGCGATTCCTCGGCCGTACGCGCCACCACAGGTATCATGATTATTGCCAGGGCAACACCTGCGGAGAGTGCCGAGTAGGTATGCATGGGACGGACAAGAATGGCATAGGCAAAAACACCAACGATAATCGAGGGCACTCCTGCAAGTATATCGGCCGCAAAGCGGATGGCCGAGGCCGCTTTCGGCCCGGCGAACTCGGCTAGAAATATGCCAGCCATCAGCCCCACCGGCAGTGCGATGATTGAAGCGAGACCTACGAGGATGAAAGTGCCGTAAATATCGTCTCTCATACCACCCCCAACCTCTCCCACCGGTTTGGACGGCTGCGTTATGAAATCCAGGCTCAAATAAGATATGCCGTTTACCAGCGTATAACCAAGAATGAAAATGAGTACCAGTATCACCACAGCTGTGGCAATCCCGCATAGAACAAGCATTAGTCGACTGAACTGCTTACGCCTGAAATAGCCGCTCAGCTCATTCATTCGCCTGTCCCCCTGACGGAAACCGTGCGCCATACCAGTAACCTGGCAATAATATTGACCAGCAGTGTGATCGCGAAGAGAACCAGAGCCAACTCGATCAGGCTACCTATATACAGGTCCCCGGAGGCTTCATTAAATTCGCTGGCCACTTTGCTGGCAATGGTCGCTCCCGGGGAGAACAGTGAAGGAGAAAGAACATAGCCATTGCCGATGACCATGGTTACGGCCATTGTCTCCCCTAGCGCACGGCCCAACCCCAGTATTACGCCACCCATCAGACCGGAACGGCAATAGGGCAACACCGCCCTGGTGATCATCTCCCAGCGGGTCGCTCCCAGCGCCAGCATAGCTTCACGCTGTGTCACGGGAACGGCGACGATGGCCTCACGGCTGATCGCTGTAATGATGGGTATAACCATAATCGCCAGTATAATGCCCGCGGAGAGAAAGCCCACCCCAAAAGGAGGCCCTGAGAAAAGTGGCAGAAAACCCAGGTTGCTGCCCAGCCATATCTCGATGGGATTTCGGATAAAAGGCACCATTACATACAGCCCCCATAAACCGATGATCACGCTCGGTATTGCCGCCAGCATCTCGATGAGAAAAGAACACGGCCTGCGCATCCAGTCGGGAGCGAGCTCGCTTAAAAATATGGCTGAGCCCAGGCTGATGGGCACGGCGATAATAAGGCCGATCAGCGAGCTCAGCAGCGTACCGTAGATCGCAGGAAGGGCGCCGAACACCTCGTTGACCGGATCCCACTCGATAGATGTAATAAAGGATAGGCCGAACTTCTGAATCGCCGGCCAGGCATCGATACCAAGAGCAATGAGCAGCGCAATAAGGATTGCCGCCATTAAAACGCTGAAGAAAAGTGTTAGTCTGGAGAAGATTTTATCGCCGACGCGTGCCCATACCGTGCTTGCGGTATTGCTCTTGACTGTCATAACGGATGTATCCGGTTTACGCCTATTCATATTTTCAATCGCTTATTATAAATCGGATGAATCGGAAATGCAGGAAAGCCGGAGCTTTCCCGCATTTGCACAACTTAACAGCCCATCCGAAGCCCGCTCAGCGGGTGATCAAGGGCTGTCCCTGGTAGTTGATAGATAGAATAGCCGTTTCGGCTTTGGATACCGCTGATTCGGCAAGTCTGGCATAACTAAGCGGCTCCGTGTATTGCTGTCCATCGTGGATCGCCCACCAGAGCATTTTGGCCAGGGCGACTCCCGTGTCCTTGTCCTTCTGGTTGACATATACCAGTATCCATGTGAATCCGACGATGGGATAGGCTTCCGGATTGGATGAATTGGTCAACATAATCTTCATATCATCCGGCAGCGATACACCCTCCGCCGCTTTCGTCGTCGCCTGCAGCGAAGGTTCGAGGAAGTTGCCCGCGGCATTCTTAAGTTTGGCCCAGGCCAGTTTGTTCTGTTCGGCATACGCCATCTCCACATATCCTATGGAGTTGGGTATCTGCTGCACCTGCCCGGCCACGCCGGCGTTGCCCTGCCCGCCGATGTCGCCCGGCCATTTCACTGCCTTGGCATTACCGATGGTTGACTTAAAGTCCTGGCTGATCTTGGACAGATAGTTGGTAAAGATGTAAGTTGTGCCCGACCCGTCCGAGCGGAAGACAACAGCTATAGCTGCATCGGGCAATTTAAGGTCCGGATTAAGGGCTGCTATGGCCGGATTGTTCCATTTTGCTATTTTCTTGAGATATATATCGGCCAGCACGGCGCCGGTAAGTTTAAGCTGTCCGGTACCGATACCGGCCAGGTTATAAATAACCGCGACGGAGCCGCTGGTCATTGGAATGTGCAAAATAGGGCCGCTCTTTGATTCAGCCTTGGTCAACTCCGCTTCAGTCATAATCCCGTCGGTGGCCCCGAAATCGACCGTCCCCTCAGTTATCTGGCTGATGCCGCCACCCGATCCGATGGGCTGATAATTAACTTTTACTCCTGTGAGCTTGTTGTACTCATCAAACCACTTGGTATATAGGGGAGCGGGAAAGGTGGCCCCTGCCCCATTCAGATTAATCGACTTCGCCGGCGTCGAAGTCGCAGGGCTGCCTGACGGAGAGCTGCAACCTGCAAGTGCAACTGCTGCGATCAGAATTACGCTCATGCATGCAAACCAGTTTTTATTCCATTTACTCAAGCTGTACTCCTTTTACCGAATTAATTTAGCGGCATATGCGTTTGCCACCAAGTTAAGTCTATAGCTGCTGTATAAAAGAATTATTAATCCAGTGTTAAATTTTGGTTAAAACCTGCGATGGTTGGCTTAAGAGCCAATTGGAAGAGTGAAAAAGAATGTCGATCCCTTACCCTCCACACTTTCCACCCAGATTTTACCGCCGTGAGCAGTGATAATATGGCGTGATATGGCCAGGCCCAGACCTGTCCCTTCATCATCCCTGGCCTTATTGACTTTATAGAAACGCTCAAAAATGCGCGACAATTCATCGGCCGGTATCCCGATGCCCGTATCTCTCACAACAAACAGCACCTCACTACCCTGTTGTTTAATAGAAATAGATATCGAACCGCCTGGATCTGTAAATTTTATTGCATTGTGAATTATGTTCAATAATACCTGCTCGATTCTGTATTGATCGATGACGGGATCAGGTAAATCGGGGGCAATATCCAGATTTAATCTCAGGCCCTTTTTATCTGATTGCGCCTGCAGGCGCTGCACTACCTGTCCGACCAGGGCACCTATACTCAATGTGTCTTTGATCAGTGCTGGCTCATTATTTTCCAGCCTGGAAAGCTCGGTCAGCTCGTCTGTCATATGTGCCAGTTTATCGGCCTCTACATTTATTTTCTGCAGGAAATCCTTGTAAACTTCGCTATCTATCGGTGCTCCATCGGCCAGTGTTTCAGCAATCAGTTTGATGGAGGAAATGGGAGTGCGAAACTCATGCGACACGTTGGAGATAAAGTCCCTGCGTATCTCTTCCAGATGGCGCTTCTCACTCAGGTCCTTCACAATTACGATATAACTGCGGTTTTCGGTGTCTGGGCAGACCTTTAAATCCAGGTACTGGTTTTTTCCGCGAATCTTGATGGATGCAGTCTGCGGAACGCCTGTGTTGATGCATTTTTTCACCAGAGCGTCGCATTCATAGTCTCTGACAGCCTCGATAAACGACATATTCCGGGTTTTATCAGCAATAACATTGAATATGCGTGCGGCGGCCTGGTTCATATATAGAATCTGGCAGCGCCCATCAAGCACGAATATACCCTCTTCGATCAACGACAACAGATACGAGTAGCCTGTATCAAACATATTCTGACCGCCCGGTATCAGCCGGCAAATTTATATCCATATCCACGCACCGTAAGCAGATACTGCGGATTATCGGGGGCTGTTTCCAGCTTGCGGCGCATCCATCGCATATGCACATCTACCGTCCTGTCATTTCCGATGTAGTCATAACCCCATACCTTTCTCAATATTTGCTCCCTGCTGATTACCTGCCCACGGTTGCTCAATAGCAATACCAGCAGCTCAAATTCTTTGGGATTCAACTCCACCCTTGTTCCACTCCTGTTTACTTCGTGTTTCTTGAGATCGACTGTAATATCACCGGCTTTAAGAATTCCACTGCTGCCCGCGGCAGTCGTTCCCGCCTCCTTTGCCGCTTCAGAACGTCTCAATACCGCTTTGATCCTGGACAATAATTCCCGCATGCTGAAGGGCTTGGTAATGTAATCGTCCGCCCCGAGCTCGAGACCCAATACCCTGTCTACTTCTTCCGACTTGGCCGTAAGCATAATGATGGGTATCTGTGATTCTCCACGGATTATCCGGCACACTTCGGTCCCGCTCATGATAGGCAGCATGATATCCAGGATAATCAACAGCGGTTTATTACTGCGGTATTTCTCCAGCGCTTCGGCGCCATCCTCGGCGGTCAATACGCTGTAACCCTCCCTTTTCAGGTTATACTGGAGCAGTTCCCTCAGCGTATCATCATCTTCGACTATGAGAATACAGGCGCCCATAGACTTATCAATATATATATAGGCCTTTTATTATCAACTAAGAATAAAACAAACACTCGCAGCATTACAAATGCTGCGAGTGTATCAAATCCTGCGTATACGCGCCAACTACGCCAGATAGTCTATCAGTTTGCGGCTGCGGCTGGGATGCCTTAGCTTGGCCAGCGCTTCTTTTTCAATCTGCCTGATCCTTTCACGTGTAAGGCCGAACTCGTGTCCGACTTCTTTCAGCGTCAATCCTTGCTCGTTATCCAGGCCATAGCGCATCTCGATGATTTTGCGCTCGCGGTCAGTGAGAGAGGAAAGGACATCCCTGAACTGCTGCCTGAGCATACTGTTGGCCGCCTCGTCCTCCGGCGCCGGATTGACTTCATCCTGGATGAAGTCGCTTAACTGGCTCTCATCGTCGCCGATGGGGATATCCAGTGATACCGGCTCCGCGTAAAGAATGCTCACCAGCCAGTCTATCTTGTCGGTTTCCACGCCCATCTCGGTGGCGATCTCATCGCTGGTCGGTTTCCGCCCCAGCTTCTGCAAGAGCTTCTGACGTGCATTATTCATCTTGGTAATGGTCTCCACCGTATGCACAGGCAGGCGGATGGTCCTCGACTGGTCGGATATCACCCTGTTGATGGCTTGTCTGATCCACCATGTGGCATAGGTGCTGAATTTAAATCCGCGCCTGTAATCGAATTTCTCCACGGCGCGCATCAGGCCTATGTTCCCCTCCTGGATGAGATCGGAAAGCGGCATACCCCGTGCCCGATATTTCTTGGCCATGCTCAGCACAAGCCTAAGATTAGCCTTGATCATGTGCTCCGCAGCCTCGTGGCCGGATTTTTTTAAAGCCGCGAAATGCTCCCTCAGTTTGGAATTCATGTTATCGAGGTACCTGGCAAATTCCGATTTGGCCGAAGCTTCTTTCAACTCGGTAACAGTCTTAAATTCATGGTAGCCGTCTATTATCTGCCACGGGATCAGACGAGTAACTATAGAAAGCTCGGTTATATCCTGCAGCGCCTCCTCAGTTTCAATATGCGCAGATTTGGCCGCGAACTGCACCGTTTCCTCACTGATCACGTTGTCGATATGGGCCCGCAGCACGCTGTCGGAAACCTTCATCGACAAGGTGGCCACGCCGGATGAGCGGTTATGTTTAAGCAGCTTTTCCAGCAGGCTTCCGTGAACCGCCAGACGTGATATCAGAGATCGTACGACATCTACCTCGGGGGATTTACTGGAAGCCCTGGCGGGTAACTGCTTCTCCACGTGGGAAAGATAGTTTGCCAGCTCCATGCGACTGCTCAAAATCTTCTCATCCCTGGATGTGAGCAGGGGAGTTTTACTACATTCGGCAATATACAGGCTGATCGAATCCTCGGCATAATCTGTGCTTTTCCTATCGTCAGGGAACACCACGTCCTCAATATCAGCTTTAACGTAAGCTGATTCG
>JAQTLG010000072.1 GCA_028715025.1 Dehalococcoidia bacterium
ACCTATTTCAGCATAGGCGACTATAAGGATGCCGGCTATTGGCTTGTCATGACTTACTTCGATATCCAGGTCTGTGAAAACCTTATTGAGACCAGGCCCAACGCCGCACAGCTGGCCGGCGCAAAGAACAACTCGACCTGGTACCCTGCCTTAGATGCGGGAGGGGGGCAGCCCATAACCCCGGATAACCGGAAGGCCATAGATACCATGAGGCTGTACCGCGAAAAGCTGATCGTAATCTCCAACCTGATGAAAGACCCTGCGGTACCCTACGAAGACATCGCACCCCAGTTCGAGCAGGCTCGACAGGAGATGTCCGTAGTAGCACAGGTAGCCAGGAGCACTGTGACCATCAAGAGCCGGATGTTTTTTAAATACGCCGATAAGCCTGCCAGTGTCGATTTCCTGCAGTCAGCCCTGCGATTACTCGAGGGTTTGCAACAAAGCGGGTCATCGGACGCAGGCGATTTAAAAAATACGATCTGGGACCTCTATACGGCCAAACTCAACCTGCAGGTTGGCCAGGACGTGCTTGAAAACCAGACATTGATATTTGAAAGCGGGGGCAATATCAACTGGAAGACACTGCAGGACTACAACCTCAAGCTGCAGGCCGCCGAGATAAACCTGTACAAAGCCAAGCGGGACATAATGAACACGGTCATCATCTCCCCTTCAAACGGCACGATCTTCAGCGTGAATCTTAAGGTTAACGACCCGCTGTCCGCTGAGGATTATGCCACGCGTCCCGCCGTGGGGCTGGTCAACACCCGGGTAATCAAGTTTACCGGCAAGGTCGATGAAATCGACATTATGAAGGTGCATGTGGGCGATAACGCCACGGTCAAGGTGGACGCCATCCCCGATAAAGAATTTAACTGGAAGGTTAAATTCATATCGCCTTTCGGGGCAAAGGTCGGCAACGTTGTCAAATTCGATGTCATCATAGTGCCCACCGGACTTCCCGACGACGATTTGAAGGACGGGCTGCGTGCCACCGCCGAGATTTCCATAGCCAGCGTTAAAAACGCCCTGCTGGTCCCCATTTCATACCTCGTATCCACGCCGGGTGGGTCCATGGTGATGGTGGTCAACAGCAAGACCGGGCAGGCTGAACCCAGGAGAGTGACCACCGGCCTGCAGAACTTCCAGTACACCGAGATAACTTCCGGCCTGAATGATGGAGATAAGGTACAGTTACCCGATAAAACGGCAGCTGGTACGACCAGACAACCTACAAGCACCTCCGGTTCCATGCGCGTATTAAGATAATGGCAACAGATTATTAGAGAAGAGCCTTGATATGATTGAACTAAAGAACATCAGTAAGATATATGATATCGGCGACGTGAAAGTGGCGGCGCTCAACAACGTCTCGTTTACCTGCGAAAAAGGTGAGTTCATCTCGATCATGGGCCATTCCGGGTCGGGCAAATCCACCATGATGAATATTCTGGGATGCCTTGATCGTCCCACCTCGGGAAGTTATATTATAGATTCAGTGGATGTAGCCGGAATGACCGATGACGAGCTTGCCGCCATGCGCAACCGCAAGCTGGGGTTCGTCTTCCAGTCCTACAACCTGCTGCCCAAGCTGACAGCGATAGCCAACGTCGAACTCCCGCTTATCTATTCGGGCAATAACCACCGGAGGCAGCGCGCCCTGGCAGCACTGGAAGCGGTTGGTATAGGCAAACGGGCATCCCATAAGCCCAGCGAGATGTCAGGCGGCGAACAGCAACGCGTGGCCATCGCCCGTGCCCTTATCAACGATCCACTGGTCATACTGGCCGACGAACCCACGGGAAACCTGGATACTCAGATGAGCCACAATATCATGTCGCTGCTGGTCGAGCAGAGCAAGAAGGGGATAACCATCATCGTGGTCACACACGAAGAGGACATCGCCGCCTATACCCAGCGCACGATTTACCTCCGTGACGGAATAATCATCGAGGATAAGAAGCGATGAGCCTCTGGGAGAGCCTCAAGTCAGCCTGGCAGGCCATCTTCTCAAACAAGACGCGCTCTTTTCTCACCATGCTCGGCATCGTGATAGGCGTTTGCGCGGTGGTACTGCTGGTTTCTCTGGGACAGGGCTTCCAGGCCAGCATGACAACCACCTTCAACAACATGGGAGCCAGCGCCCTTTATATTTCCACCTCCACCGATAAAGCAGTGACCAGCGTTCGACCGCTCACACTTGATGACGCTGAGGCATTGCAGGACAAGACCGTGGCCCCCTCGATAAGCGTTGTCTCACCCACACTCAGCAGTAGGGTAACCGTTCAATACGGCAACAACAGCGCCAATGTACAGGCGACCGGTGTGAAGCCGGTAATAACGGAGATACGCAATTACCAGGTGGATCAGGGACGGTTCATCACCGACCAGGATGTCACAGCCAGAAGCAATATAATCGTACTGGGTTATCAGACGGCTACCGTGCTCTGCGGCACCGATAACCCGGTGGGCAAAAGCGTGCGTGGCCAGGGCAGCAAGTACCAGGTAGTCGGTACCCTGCAGAAGATGGGAGGCTTCGGCGGCGACAGCTATATCCTGATGCCGCTCACGACAATGCAGTCCAAGCTGACCGGCGGCGGCAACAACGTTCAACAGATCGCCGTAAAGGCTGTCAGCTCCGACCTGGTGGATTCAGTGATCTCCGAGGTAACCAGCGTCCTCAGGAACAGGCATTACATCAGAACAGGCGCAGCGGACGATTTCACTATAACCGACATGCGTGAGACACTGGCCAGCATGCAGGCAACGCTGGCCGGATTCTCGCTTTTCATGGGAGCGGTGGGCGCCATATCCCTCATCGTGGGCGGCATCGGCATCATGAACATCATGCTGGTATCGGTTACAGAGCGCACACGCGAGATCGGCATTCGCAAGGCCATCGGCGCCAAGCGCCGCGACATACTGCTGCAATTCCTCATAGAGGCGGCAGCTTTAAGCCTGACAGGCGGCCTGGTCGGACTGGGGCTGGCCATGCTGGGCGCCATGCTGATGGGCAATATTTCACTTGGAAATACGACTGTAACGCCCGTCATTTCGGCGGGCATTGTATTTATTGCGCTGGGCGTATCGATCGGAACAGGACTGGTCTCCGGCACCTACCCGGCCTTCCGCGCCGCCCGCTTAGACCCCATCGAATCGCTGCGACACGAATAGATAAATAAGTCCCCTGTAAAAGCCCTATCTCTTAAGAGCCCGCAAGTCGGCGCTGGCCCGCGTGGTAAGCAGGTCATCCTGCGAAAGCTGAAGAGTGGTTTCGAGATCAGCTACTGCAAGCGCAGTCTCACCCGATGCGGTATATACCAGGCTCCTGTTGTAGTATGACGCCGCGTCATCCGGCGCCAGGCGTACGGCCTGATCAGCGTCCTGTATGGCAAGGTCAGGCTTGCCCAGAGCTGCATAGATAAGGCTTCTGACACAGTATGAGCGGGGCAGTGTTTGATCGAGCTCAATCGCTCTGCTGGCGTCATCCAGTCCCACCTCGTATTGCCGGTTTTTATAATTGGAGTAGGCGCGTTCGCTGTAGGCGGGCGCGTAATCGGGCTTAAGGGACAACGCCATGTCAAGGTCCAACAGCCCTATACTGAACTGCCACTGGTTGTTGTGGAAACGTCCCAGTTCATAGTATGCCCGATAATACTCAGGCGCGATCTCCACAGCCTTGCTCAGATCAGCCAGCGTATTTGGATTGAGCCGCTTGCCCTTGTAATACCAGGCACGGGCTATATACGCATCCGCCAGCTTTTCCTTCAGCGTAACATCTTCAGCATTTCGTCCCAGCGCCACCCCTGCCTCTGCTATTGCCCGGTCGTATTCTTCAGCTACAAGCAAAACCGATTCAGGATTAACGGCTGTAGTATTATCATTCACATTCAGAACCGGTTGTTCGCCGGCAGCCGCAGTCACGTTTTCAAAACTGGAATCAATCTGTGGCCGGGATGGCCCCGCGCAGGAAAGCGCCAGCGTCGATAAAATTAGAATACAGGGTAAACACCTGAATAATATGAATCTCATGGAACTACGGCTGCAGGGCGTTGATTATATCCGGATGTATGCCTTCGAAGCGCGAAAGCCAGGCCAATCTCTCTTTTTTCAAAGTTTGACTGAGGGCCGCAATTTTTTCCTTCGGATAATAATTATTAAGATCGAACCGGCCTATATCCAATCCGGGTATATCGGCCGGCACCTCATAACCCCAGAATTCATCCTTTTTCCAGGTGATTCTATCCCTGGCTATCATCTCCAGTATCTTAACCGAATCGAATACCGTTATCTTCTGCCCGCCGGTTAAGCCTCCCACCCTGCCGGTATTCAACAAATAACACTTCATGTGGGGATTTTTACGCAAAATATCGAGGAACATATTGCCTTCCTCTTCTTCGGACCCGACTATGAAAGGATTGGTCCCGACGACACGGCGCTGCTTGCCCGCCTCGGACGGATCTCCGGCCGATGTCTCCACCGATTCGCCAAGCATGAAAGCGGCCGCTCCCCATTCCCGAGAGAGCTTAACTACAGGCGGCACTATCTCATTGTGCCTCGTGATGAATATTAAAAAATCCACTTTCTCGAGATCTACTTCGCCGTCGGTAAACGCTATGTCGCGGCGTTTGACCATGGCGCGGCCGTTCGACGTCAGCGTTGAGTCGAAAAAGTCGACCTTGCCGGTTGCCTTATCAACGTGGACGTTCTCAAGTATAGCCCGCGGGCTGATGGCGGCCGCATAGAGCAGCGGCTGGGCTGCGGGTTCAAGCCCTTCGGTCTTCATATAGAAGGATTCCTCGGTGCCGATTGCGCTGCTGTCGGCCTTGAGTATGACCACGTCATCCTGGCGGATAATCACCCTTTCAGGCGGCCTCAGCCAGTGCGAATGACAGGCCAGCGATGTCTTGCCCGTCCCGCTCAGCCCGAAGAGCAGAAAGCCTTTATCGCATAGCTTGCCATCCTTCATAATGCGCAGAATCTTGCTGGCTGCATGCAGGCCGATATTACCTTCCTTCTTGGCCCAGTACATGACCTGTCGCAGCATGGCCTTTTTGTTCTCCCCTTTGTAATCGCTGCCTAATATTAACGTTATGCCGGATTCGGGAAAGACAAGCACCTTTTTTTCAGGCCAGTCCGCCACGGTAACCGTGATAAAATCAGGCTCTCCCGGCTCGGCGGGGAAGAGTGTATTGCCCCACATCAGCGGTATGCGGGGATATTGAGCATCCACATATACCCGGCACCTTTTCTTATATCCCTTGCTCTGGCACATCACGCGGTCGAGCATGATCATGTCCCGGTGATTAAGATATTTCAGCACATCGTCCACCAGCTTCACATTTTCATCTTCGAGCTCACCCAGTATCACTTCAGTGAATTTGGCAATCCTGTTACGTACACGCGTCGTAACCGCCAGGTTGCCGAACTCAGAGATAGCTCCGCCCTGCTCAAGCGCCCATTCCCTCAATCGGTCTTCCGACGGATTATCTATGATATTCCTGGGGTCGAATTTTGTGGCAAAAATATCCCGCATTTTTTTAGCAAATAACTATCGTACTTTTTAAATACCATTAGAGTATACCCCATCGGAAGATAAATTTATAATCGGTTACAGGGTAAATGTCTCGCGGCAGCAGTCGCCATGTTGAGCTGAAATTCCGTGCCTGTTTTCGCAAACGTACATCCGCTGCCGCGCTAAAAAAACAGCCCCGGAAAATCCATCGTAGATACAATTCAAAAATATTTTAGGTTTTTTTGCCAAAAATACTTGACATGATTTTTTTTACATGCTATAAAAAACAAAAGAATAAAAAAATACGATTGCAACAAATAGGAAAAAATTTTTAAATTTTAAGGAGGCACAGCCCAAGTTGGCGCAAGCATCAACGACCAAACAACAAGACTTATTCGAGTTCTCCGCAGAGGAGGAACCTCCAGGTCATCCTGCGACGGAAGTAGAAGAGCCTCCAAGCTTGCGTCTGCTGAGGAACCGGGAAAAGTTCTTCGGCAGCGTGCCCGATGAAAGCTGGAACGATTGGAAGTGGCAGTTCCGCAATCGCATCACCAGTATAGAAGAGCTATCTAAACTTATCTTTCTATCGATACATGATCAGGTCAGCCTCAGGCTGGTCACTGAAAAATTCCCTATCTCCATTACACCTTACTATTTCTGCCTGATCAATCACGATAATTCCAATGATCCTGTCCGCCGGCAGGCTATGCCCGTTTATGAGGAGATCGCCCTGTCAGGCATACTTTCCGAAGACCCCCTGGAGGAGGAGCGGGACTCTGTAGTCCCCGGCATGGTGCACCGTTACCCCGACCGTGTTCTAATGGTTGTAACGGATATCTGCCCGATGTTCTGCCGCCACTGCACGCGCAAACGCGAATGGCGGCGCGGCCGCTGGGTGCGTCCCCCGCACGAGATCGACCGCATGATCGACTATATACGCAACGACCCGAAGATCAGGGATGTGATTATATCAGGCGGGGATCCGTTGACGCTGTCCACCAGACACCTTGAAGATATCCTGAAGAAGATACGCACTATTCCTCACGTCGAGATAATACGTATAGGCAGCCGCGTACCCGTAGTTATGCCCCAGCGTATCGATGATGAGCTCTGCGACATGCTTTCCCGATATGGCCCCATCTGGCTGAATACCCATTTCAACCACGCCAACGAACTGACGGACGAAGCTAAAACCGCCTGTGATAAAATATTGCGCCGCGGCATACCTGTAAATAACCAGTCGGTATTGCTGGCCGGTGTAAACGATTCTGTAGAGGGCCAGCTTCAGCTCTGCCACGGCCTGCTGAGGGCAAAAATCCGTCCTTATTACCTTTTCCAGGCGGATGAGGTTGAGGGCACAGAACATCTGCGCACTACCGTGGAAAAAGGCCTGCGAATTATCGAGGGCATGAGGGGTCATACCTCCGGCCTCGCGGTGCCCACCTATGTGATCGACCTGCCGGGCGGCGGCGGCAAGGTGCCGCTGCAGGCCAGCTACCTGGTATCCAGAGCAGACGGCCAGCTCATATTCAGAAATTATCTGGGGAAAACGTACAGCTACCACAATCCCAGGCCTGCAGCAGCTTCGGCCGGACGCAGCGGACGGCGCAAGACAAATGACCAGCAGATGGCGCTGGAGCTTGTAGCGGCGAAATAAGGACGATATGCGAATCGGCCTCGCCTACGATCTCAAGGACGATATGGAAGCAGGCGGGGATTACCCTGAAGACGCACTTGAAGAGTACGATTCGATAAAGGTCGTCAGGGCTATATCACGCAGCCTGCGCTTGATGGGACATCGGACGGTCAATCTCGGTGGAGGGCGCAAGTTTCTCGTTAATATCCTGAAGACAAAGGTCGACCTCGTTTTCAACATCGCCGAAGGGAGAGGCAACCAGCGCAGCCGTGAGGCCCAGGTGCCTGCCGTACTGGAGATGCTGAATATTCCC
Source organism: Dehalococcoidia bacterium (assembly GCA_028715025.1). Taxonomy (GTDB): domain Bacteria; phylum Chloroflexota; class Dehalococcoidia; order GIF9; family UBA5629; genus CAIMUM01. The sequence continues at coordinate 7,468 of JAQTLG010000072.1, forward strand.
TATACAGGTTCAGATCCGCTGACTTTGGCCATCACCCTGGATAAATCCCTGGCCAAGCAGATCGTGAGCTCCGCAGGTGTAGCCACTCCTCCATGGATAACGGTTAAATGCGCGGAGGATATCAAGGCTCTGAAAGGGCAGACTATTGCTTTGCCTGCGTTCGTCAAGCCCGCCTTCGAAGGCTCGAGCAAGGGTATTAGATTGACCTCCCGTGTAAATACGACCGGCCAAGCACTGGCTGCCGCCCGCGCTCTGCTGCGCGGGTATGATCAGCCCGCAATCATAG
>JAQTLG010000073.1 GCA_028715025.1 Dehalococcoidia bacterium
TCTGTATCAGGGCCAGCACATCCTTGAGGCCCCCCGTATGGTCGTAATGGCCGTGGCTGAGGACTATTTTATCTATAGTATTTAATTCGATACTTAGCTTCTTTGCATTATCCAGGACATGGCGGCTCGGACCGGTGTCGAATAGAATTCGCATACCGTCTGCTTCCACTAACAGGCTCTGCCCCCACTCACCGTAAAGGGACGGAACACCCGAGGTATTTTCAACCAGGGTCGTAACAATTACCGACATCTTCCCGCTCCATATTTTATTTCTTAGTGTCCGCCAGGAGTGGAACCAGCTCATTCAGGCTTTGAAGTGAAGCCGCCATGCCGGATTCCCGGTTGCGGTCGAGGTGGAAAGCCTTTATACCGATGCTGGCGGGCTCGACGAAATCGAACTGCATATGATCGCCCACATGGATGACCTGCCCGGGATCCACACCCAGATCACGGCACATAGCGGACCAGAAATCGGCGGTCTTGACCTGCTGATAATCTGAGGTTGAGGAATAAATAGAGCTGAAATTATGTTCGATATCCCGCAGCAGGTGCTTTAAAAACGGCCTGGGCGATCCCGATGCCACACTCAGTTTATACTTATTTTGAAGTTGCTTGAGTACATCTTTAGTGTCCGGGTAATACTGTACCTTGGGCTGCAGTTCCTCCATGGCGATATCCGCATCACCCAGGTCGAAACGGGTGAACCAGTACTGGACGTCATACCACTCCAGTCGCTGGTCGCCTATGCTGTCATAGGCCTGTCTGACCTTCATGGTCGCCTCTTCAAAGTTTAATCCGTGTCTCCTGGAATAGCGGCCCGGTATCAATTCGAACCAGATCGCGCTGCTGAAATCAGTGGTTACCAGGGTACCTTCCACATCGAAAGAGACCACTGCGATGCCGTTATCTCTTTTTCGCATGACAACAGATTTTAGCACTTTGATCGCGGTTGCGCCCTGACCGAAATTTCCACCCATATAACTTACGCGATAAAATAGATAGCAACATGGACCTGGAGAAGTTAAATCAGCACTACTTTGAGACCGGACCAATTCGGCCTCCCAGCGAGGCTTACTCACTTTTAATCCGCGCCACGCGCAATTGCCCCTGGAATAAATGCGCCTTCTGCCATACCTACAGGGGATGTAAATTCGAATTGCGTCCTGCTGAGGATGTGATAAGAGATATAGAGACGGCCCGGGCCATAGCGCAGGGCATCAAGGAATTCGGATGGCAAAACGGTTTCGGAACCCAGCCGCGCGAGGTGGCTGCCTATATACACAGCCTGGTGACCAATAACGACTCGGTCAGGCAGGTGTCATTGTGGCTGTGGGCCGGCGGGAGGTCTGCATTCCTGCAAGATGCAAACAGTATTATCATGCGCCATGCAGATCTGCTGTGTGTGGTATCGGCCCTTAAGGACAACTTTCCCGAACTCGATCGCATCACGTCCTATTGCCGCTCAAAGACGGCCGCCAAAAAAAATGTGCAGGAGCTGACAGAGCTGAGGGAGACCGGCCTGTCGCGTATCCATGTTGGTATGGAGAGCGGCTCGGATGAGGTGCTTAAATTCATGGATAAGGGCATGACCGCGGACGACCATGTCAGGGGTGGCCTCAATATAAAGGAAGCCGGCATAGAGCTGTCCGAATATTACATGCCCGGGCTGGGGGGCAGGCAATGGTCAAAGGAGCATGCCGGACAATCAGCGTCAGTGCTCAACCGGATTAATCCGGATTTCATAAGGCTGAGGACGTTGATGGTGGGTGAGACACTGTCGCTCTGGGATAGGGTTAAATCGGGCGAATATGACGTGCTGGACGAGGATGAGATCGTAAAGGAAACGGGCGATTTTATCGCGAGGCTGGATTTCACGGGAGAATTGAAGAGCGATCACATAGTGAACCTCCTGCCCGAGCTGGAAGGAAAATTCCCTCAGGCCAGGCAGGAGTGCCTCGATACTATCGAGCGTTATCTCGCAATGCCTCTCAGGGAAAGGCTAAATTACCGCGTGGGTAGACGGGCCGGGCTTTACGACAAGCTTAACGATATCTATGATGCCGCCAAGTACGAGAAAATCGATACGGCCATGCTGCGTGTGGGCATCGAGACAGCCGAGCAGGTGGACCAACTGATCGACGGCATGAAAAAACACTTCATTTAAACGTATAATTATGTTAGTATATTCTTCCATGGTCAGCCGGGACTGTACCGGATATCTCCAGAAAATTGTGCAGTGGAAATCTGCAACCAATTGACGGTTGCAGCGTTATAAAACCAGGACGTTAAGGAGTGATATGAAGAGGATATTAATATTAGCAACGATCATAACTGTTGTTATCATGCTTTTACCTGCCTGCACGGCAGCGCGGCCGCAACTTCATACGGTTAAGGGTACATTCGTTGAATCACAACTGGGTGAAAGCGCACAGACGCTTAACTGGATAATTGCCACCGATGGCGGCGCCTCCAGGAGATACGCCAGCTTTATGGTGGAGCCGCTGGCCGTTTACGATAACCAGTATAAGCTGCAGCCCAGATGCATGGCCAGGGCTTTAGAGGTGACTCCGGATGGACTGACCTACACGGTCACAATCAGGGATGACCTGAAATGGAGCGACGGGACCAGTGTCACAGCGGACGATTATGTGTACACCATTAACAACATCATGCTGGCGGACTGGCTGGAATGTGCTGACAAATCACGCTGGCAGGAGGAAATCGGTGGAAATTTGGTTCCGGTTACGGTAGAGGCGATAAGCGGCACCGCTTTTAAAATTGTCAGAAAGACGACCGATCCTAACTTCGAATACACAATTTATGACCTGATGCCATATCCTAAAAACATTGCGAGCCATTATGAAAACACCGCCGACGAATTCATGGCTTCTCCGGAATTCAATAATATGAGCTACTGCGGCAATCTGGGACCCTACCGGCCGATCGTCTGGACGTCGACGGAGGGTATAGTTTTGGAGCGCAACCCTTATTATTATCTGGGCAAAGATAACGGCGCTCCGTATTTCGAGAAATATATCATCAATCAACCGGGTATGCAGCAGACCATTAACGAAGGTCTTAATGATGGGCAGATTTCCTTTGCTTTTATTGAACCGCAGGATGCAAATTCGTTTCGCAGCAATCCAGACCTCCAGGTCGTTACCATACCCTCGGGCCAGTTCCTGATGCTGGCCTATAATCAGCGCGACAACGGATGGATCGGCCTGAAAGACCCCAGAGTCAGGCAGGCTATATCGATGGCCATCGACAAGTCGGCCATTATTAACGATATCTTCGGCGGATATGCAGATCCGGCATATGGAATCGTCCCACCCTATTCACCCTGGTATAGCGAGAACGCGACCCAGAAATTCGGCATGAATGCTGCTGATGATGCACAGAAGGCCATAGACCTGATAAAAAGCGCTGGCTACGAGATGAAGGATATCGACGGCAAGCAGCGCTTCGTGGATGAGGACGGGAAAGCAATTAAACTGGCACTGCCTATTGCTATAGACAGCGAAGTGCAGAAGGCCGCAGCTTACATCATTGGCCAGAGTCTGAATAATATCGGGTTTGAGGTCGAACCCAAATATCAGGTGCAGGATTTTGTTGCACGCGAGATTTATATGAACAAGGTACCCGGCGTCGACAGGAATCCGGAATACAACAGTGGCCCGGGGGCTGTGAGCATCCAGCCGTGGGACCTAGTAATTCTATCGTCCTTCGGCGATGCCCTGACAATAGGCCGCAGTGAAATTTTCTTTTCAACCAAAGGCAGGTTAAATATCTTCGGCTTTTTCGATGATAAAATAGATGCCCTTTATGAAAAGGCATCCTCCGCTGAGGCCGTTGATCCGGTCAACCGGCAGAAGATATACGACGAGCTGTCGCAGGCTATCTCCGAAGCTCAGCCTGTTGACTTCATTGTCTACTACAAGGACAACTTTGCATTTTCCAATAAGATCAAGGGAATCCAACCAGGGATCAACATGTTCTATAACTATCAATCCTGGTATGAGGAGTGAATCGGGTCGCGTGGATATATGACAGGTGCGGGAAAGCTTGAATAATACATTTGTAAAGAACAGCTTCGCAGCGATTATCATAGCGTTGATTCTGGTTATGGCGCTGTCCGCCTGTGCGGCGCCTGCTACACGGGGCAGTTTTATCGAGGGCGATGTATCGGGCGGTGAGGCTGAGACTCTCAACTGGATACTGGCTGCCGACGCTTCTTCTTTCGGTTATGTGGGGTACACACTGGAATCGCTGGCGAATTACGATAACAAGTTCGATATTGTGCTGCGATGCCTGGCAAAGGATATCGAAGTAACGCCGGATGGCCTGGTCTATACCTTAACCATTCGTGACGACCTCAAATGGAGTGACGGCTCACAGGTCACTGCGGAGGATTACGTCTATACTTTAAAAAACCTGATGTTCTCGGACTGGCTGAACTACAACTACAAGGATGACTGGCAGGAGGATGCAGGCGGTAAGAAAGTTTTCGTCACTCCCGCTGTGGTCGATGACACGACTTTCACCATAACACGGCAAACTGTGCAGCCTGAATTCATCTACACGTTATATAACTTGATACCCTATCCCAAGTATATTGCTGTGAAGTACGAGGGGGACGTGGATGCATTCACCCGGGCCAAGGAGTTCAACGACCTCTCTTACACGGGCAACCTCGGCCCATACAAATTCAAGCAGTGGTTGAAGAATGACAAATACGTCCTTTCCCGCAATCCGCAGTATTTCCTGGGCAGGGATAACGGCGCGCCGTTTTTCGACGAGTATATAGTCAAGATGTTCGGGACCTCGGCGGTCATGCAGGCTGCCCTGGATGCTGGCGATATAACCTATTGCGGAATCGAACCGCAGAACGTGGCTAGATTCAAGAAAATGCAGGACATCAACGTATATACGGTGCCGACACGGGGCTATAACATCATAGCTTATAACCAGAGGGCCAACGGCTGGGAAGGACTGCGCAAGAAAGAGGTTCGACAGGCTCTGTCCATGGCTATAGATAAAGAGACAATTACTAAAAACATATTTCTGGGCTTTGCCGAGCCGGCATACAGCTTTATCCCGTCCAGCTCGCCCTGGTACAGCGATAACACGGTTATGAAGCTGGGCGTCGCTCCCCTCAACGATAAGCAACAGGCTATGCAGTTGCTGAGGGACGCCGGATATGAATACGCAAAGAACGGCGACCGCGACATTCTGCTGGGCGAAGACGGCAAGCCGGTTAAGTTGCTCATGGTGACCACACCCGGCAGCGATGTGGTGGAATCCATGTCCCTGCTGATAAAACAGGAACTGGCGGCCATCGGTATCGATGTCGAGGTTAAATGGGTGCAGTGGCCCACCCTTCTTCGGCAGTATATGATGAATAGGGAGCCCGGCACCGATCAGGAGCCGAGATATAACAATGGGCCGCGTGCCGTGAGTGACGAAACATGGGATATGACGCTCATGGCGCATAATACCGATCCCCTTGCGCCATCAGGTAGCCGCGTTTTCTTTGCATCGGATGGCGGACTCAATTCATTCGGGTTTTTTAATAACCGGGTGGATCAGCTTTTCCAGAAAATACGCTCTGAAGAGGGGATGAATAAGGACCAACGCTCACTGATGTACGGGGAACTGGCGCGCGTGATATCGGAGGAACAGCCGGTGGACTTTGTCACATATACGCGCGCCAACAGGGGATTTCAGAGTAACGTCAAAGGCATCGAGCCGGGCATCAATATGGGTTATAATTACTATCTGTGGCGCTTTGAATAAAAGACCCTGGCAGTAATTTCCCTAGCGCTGCACCAGGCACATACAGATGCGCAGCTATATTATCAAGCGTCTTATCTACAGCGTCATTATCGCCTGGGGCATCATGACCGTAACCTTCATTCTGCTACGTCTGGGCCCTTCCTCTCCCGTGGACAGGTACATTCTCAATATCGCTGCCAGGGGACAGGACGTAGAATCAGTACGCCAGGCCATCGAGGCGCGCTATGGGCTGGATAAGCCCATTATCGAGCAGTATTTTACCTACATGGGCAACCTGTTGCAGGGCAACTGGGGATGGTCTTTCAGCACGTCGCAGTCGGTTGCTGATTTAATAGTCACGCACTGGATATATTCCTTCCAGCTCATACTGCTGGCCACCATTTTCGCCATTGTTATTGGGGTCGGACTCGGCATGCTGGCGGCGGTCAAGCAGAATACTAAAATAGATTACGCTGCATCGATCTTCTCATTCATCGGTATTTCGATACCGGGATTCTGGCTGGGTCTGATGCTGATTATGGTATTTGCTGTTTACCTGGGATGGTTTAAAACATATTACGACACCAGTTATCCGATATGGTCGCTGGAAAATATCAAGCAGCTCCTGCTGCCCGTGCTGGCGCTGGGCATAGGTGAACTGGCGGGATATCTTCGCTATACCAGGTCCGCCATGCTGGACAACCTGCGCAAGGATTTCGTAACGACGGCGCGCGCCAAGGGATTGCCTGAGAAGACGGTCATCGGCAAGCACGTTCTGCGTAACGCGGTGCTACCGCTCGTTACAATTATTATGTTCGATCTGGGAAGTGTTGTTTTTGGAGGCGCATACCTTACGGAGATAGTTTTTGGGATTCCCGGGTTGGGACAGGTATCATTCAATGCTATTTTCGCCAACGACTACGCTGTAGTGGTGGCTGTTACCTTGATCGGCACCTTCCTTGTCCTCTTCATCAATCTGGCGACAGACCTGATCTATACGTATCTCGATCCGAGGATTAGATATGAATGAAGGTAAGCCGGCGCGCTCCGGCAAGCGGCTTCTGGATTACTACTGGGAAAGGTTGTGTAAGAACCGGCTGTCGGTCGTAGGTTTGGGTTTTGTCGTGTTCCTGTCCCTGGTCGGTATATTCGGCCCGATCTTTGCGCCGGACCCTCAAAAAACAGATTTTATGATTAAGAACCTTCCTCCTGTGGGATTTTCAATCGAAGAATCAGTCTATGAAATTACGACCGGGGAATCCACAACCACGGTTGTATGGGGGAGGCCTGATCACCCGCTGGGCACTGACAGCAAGGGACGCGATATGCTTGCCATGCTGATTTCCGGGGCCAGAATATCGCTGCTGGTCGGGCTGCTTGCTACCGGTATAGCCATTTTTCTCGGTACGTTTATCGGTGTTCTATCGGCTTTCTCTGGAGGGTGGGTGGATAATGTTTTAATGCGCTTCACCGACGTAATGATGACCTTTCCTTTCTTTCTGCTGCTCGTGATGATCGTGTTTATTTTCGGTCCGAGCCTGGCCATCATAGTGCTGGTCATAGGCCTGACGGGTTGGACAGGAGCGGCAAGGCTCATCCGGAGCGAGACACTGTCCATCAGGACCAGGGACTTCGTCACTGCATCCAAAGCACTGGGGGCCAGCGACGCCCGGATAATGTTCCACCACCTTATTCCCAATGTAAGCAGCCTTATTATCGTGATGGCTACGCTGTCAATACCCGGTGTTATCATGGCTGAAGCCGCATTAAGCTTCATCGGACTGGGAGATCCCATGAGCACCAGCTGGGGAACTATCCTTAATACCGGCCAGCACAGTTTGGACACAGCCTGGTGGGTGGCTGTAGAGCCGGGTATCATGCTTTTTCTCACGGTTCTTTCCTGCAATATTTTTGGCGATGGCTTAAGAGACGCCTTTGATCCTAGAGCCAGTATATAAGA
>JAQTLG010000074.1 GCA_028715025.1 Dehalococcoidia bacterium
TTTTATATCCGGCTGAATTACTTGTTATTATATGAAAAACCTTCTAACGTTAAACCTTTTAATCCTCGACTTCATCTATCGTAAATTCATTAGACTTGTAATTAATCAGAATATGAAATGACAAGGCAACTTGATAAAGAGACATGTAAACATTACAATAGGCTTTCCAATTCTGTCAAGTGGTAGTGCGTGCTACGGGAAAATTGCGGGGATATCAGTTTGATGATTTAGAATTGTAATAAGATTTGAAATTTGCAGGTTATTACCGTTTAGCTGCCAATCAGTTTGATTTTAGGACTGGATTATACCCTGTATCGCTTTATGAATATGCTATCCCCATCAAGCTGGTGTCATATCCACCCAGTGCTTCAACTTGGCGATGGAGGTCGCGCGACTTGAGTATTCTCAGCAGGGACTGTACGGCAGGCAGGTCCAGAAAGTGGTCGGGGATAACCAGATCATAAGGTTCTTCATTCAGCAATAAAAAATCCAGGTCATTGGCTCGAGCTGCGGCTTCTATGCCAATTCCGCAATCAGCTAATCCAGTGGCAACTGTCTCGGCAATGGATAGGTGGCCACTGGCGGTCTTGTCATACCCGTGTATATCTTCCGCCGAAATGCCCGTCTCCCACATAAGGCGATTTAGTAGCCCCCGGCTCCCAGCCCCCGGCCGGCGATTAATAAAAGTCACGTTTGGCTTTGCCAGGTCATCCACATGTCTAATGGCCTTGGGATTTCCGGCCGAAACAATCATTCCTTGTCGCCAAATAGCAAATCTGATAATAGTGCAAGGAAATGGCACGATCTTTTTCACCAGAGGTGCATTGTAGCAACCCGTTACCTTGTCTTTGAAATCGCACCCTGCGATATGAATATCACCGCGCGCTAAAGCATGCAGAGACGGCATACTTTCCGCCTCAATCCAGATTAGACGTACACCAAGATCCCGAATCATAGATGCAAGGATTGAAGATGAGGGATCGCAGCCAGAAAGAACCAGCGTAGGCGTATTTATCGCCGATTCATTTAATACCTGTAAATCAACCTGTCTTTTCCCGTGCATAGCTATCGAAATTGCATCGGCCGGATCAAGTGTGCGGCTGCCTGATAAACCCCCGGTCATAGGACGGGCCAGTAGTCGCGAACCTAACTTGATAAGCTGAATTCGTGTTCCTCGGGCAGCAGATCCGGGCTTATCCATCAATTCTGCCCGCAATCGCTGATCCGAATCATCATCCAGCCAGAATAGCTCCTCAACTGTCGTATTCAATGCACGCGCCAATCGCAGGGCTATTTCAGTGGAGGGTACAGCTTTACCTGCCTCGATAGCTGTGTAAGCCTGCCGACTGATACCGACAGCCTCAGCCAGGTCGGTCTGCGTGAAACCTGAATCTTTCCTTATCTTGTGTATTTTTCGCTTAATCGCCACGAATTTATTGTAAAGTGTACGTAACATATAGTCAATTTAACTTCACTGCCAATCATGTAGCGAATCATACGTGCTCATGTTCACAGTACGGACAGCGCGTTGCGAATGTAAAATAGCGGATCTCGCGTTGAAGCAATTGCGATCCCCCGAGAATCACACGACTACTTGAGGAACAAGTTTATTCCTTGTTCGTCCCCTTAAAATACTTGATCAGCGCTTTCCTGTTCAGCCACGCATGTATACACATTATCACGATAAACAGGACTGCCATAAAGATGTGGGCTTCCGGGGGACGTCCTGCATGGAACTCCTGGGACTCCACTATACCGGTCACCACGACCAGTATCAACAGTACAGGCATGGCGATACCGATAAATTTTCTCATTAAAACACCTCAATTATCCTGTCGCCTGACACCAAGTGCGGTGATGGCGCCCTGCGGGCAGGCTTTCACACATTTACTGCATCCTTTGCATTTCTCTGCGTGATCGATACGGGCATGCCTGTGAAAGAGGAAGTCCACTTTGCCGATCACACCGTTCGGGCATGCCGTAGTACATTTCCAGCAGGCCCGGCACAAGCGTGTGTTGAGCAGAATATATTTGGTCCTGCTATGTCTCAACCGGTGATTGTTTATTCCCGATACTTTTCTCATTTTTTATCAGGAACAGGTCTTATCTATGATGTTCGATGAAGAGCTCACGAAATATCTTGTGTGTCAGGCATGATTTCATTTCAGTCAGCACCCTGGAAAGACGGGCGACGGGAACGCTCCCAGAACTATGCAGTTCATGCACTTTTTCATGTATCGTTTTGGCCTCATTTCGGACGGCATCAATATATTGTCTATAGACCTGCAGGTCCGAAGGTTTCAGACCGAACTCAGCAAGTTCGCTGACAATTTGCACGATACGCAGATCGACATCATCATACATCCTACCCTGCGATGTAGCCGCCGGCATGAGCAAGCCCATTTCATCCAGATCGTTGAGATCGGCAACGGACATACCGGTGGCATTGATTAAATCCTGAAAAGTCATACCCCCGGAGTCTCCCTTCCCTACCGGATGAAATATATCATCGAGAAAGGTGAGCATCTCTATCAGGTGATTGGTATCTTCGCCGCGTTGCCTTGCGCCCATCATCATTTTTATGGCAGAAAGAGGGAGAAACCTTTTCAGTTGTAGCTGCTTGATTAAGCGGATATCCTCGACACACTCCGGGCTGTAGTACGCCATATTGCGGGCGGTCTTGACCGCAGGCGACAGCAGCCCTTCCCTGACATAGTAATGTATGGTCGGCAGAGACACCCCCGTGATGCGGGATACCTCGCTTATCCGCATCAATCCCCTCCTCTTCTCTGTAGCTACCTTTATATTCATCAGGCTTCAAGTGTATAGTATAACTATACACTTCACGCTTGTCAATGGCTATACTGAACAGCATTGCGGAGGATTCAGGTCACGCAAAGACGTGGCCGGGTTGCCTAACGATTATGATCTTCGGCAGCATTACCGATATTAGATTAACCGATCCCTGATGGTCACTTATTGGCCAGTTCTTTCTGATAGGCCTTCCATCCCGGGCACCAGGTGGTGTGCCATTTCCAGATCCTGCTCATCAGCGCTTTAGGATTGGCCTCGGCATTCTTCTTCATCGGACAGTCTGCACATTTCGATGCCATTATTTTCTCCTTCATTCAAGTTGAACTCATCCACTGTATTTATGTATACATATTTTATATTAATTGGATATAATCCGTTACGCTTTTACTTACAGGAGGTGGTTTGATGATAATTACGCTGTATCAAATCGATGCATTCACCAACCATATCTTCGGCGGCAATCCCGCCGCCGTCTGCCCGCTGGACGAGTGGATCGACGACAGCCTGATGCAGAAGATCGCGGAGGAGAATAACCTGTCGGAGACGGCCTTCTTTGTAAAAAGAGATAGAAGCTACGAGATACGCTGGTTTACGCCTGCCGTTGAGATCAAACTGGCGGGACATCCTACACTGGCAGCCGCCTACGTCATATTCAACTACTGCAACCACGGCTCCAGCACGATCTACTTTTCGTCAAAAAGCGGGGAATTGATCGTTGAAAAAAACGGTGACCTGCTTAAAATGAATTTTCCTGCCTTGAAGGCGACTAGAGCCGCAGCAAATGACTTGCTCAACCGCTCGCTGGGATTGGCTCCTATTGAGCTTTACCTGTCGCGCGATTACCTGGCCGTTTATAAATCACAGAAGGATATACTGTCTATCGACCCTGACTTCGGCCTGCTTAAAAAGCTGGACTGTCTCGGCGTGATCGTAACCGCCCCGGGCGACGAGTCCGATTTCGTCTCGCGCTGTTTTGCTCCGGCTGTCGGCATCAACGAGGATCCGGTCACCGGCTCTGCCCACTCCACTCTTATTCCCTACTGGGCAAAACGTTTGAATAAGGATACTTTGCATGCATATCAGCTTTCGCAAAGGGGAGGCGAGCTGTTCTGCAAAAACCTGGGCCGGAGGGTCGAGATCGGCGGAAAAGCTGTGCCCTATCTCAGCGGTAAGATTGTTATTGGATCGCCGGTCTTAATGCATCCGCCTCTAACAACTCTGGCGAAAACTCCTTCTCTGGGCATGATGCAGATACCCATCTCTTTCATGATGACGCACCCGCTATGGCACTTCTTCCCGATCTGGGTGATCTCCAGAGTGACCTCCTCTCCAGCCCGCAGGCGTGTTCCAACCGGCAGTGAGACCAGTGAGATCCCGCTGGTCGTGATATTCTCGGCAAACTCACCCGGCTTGAATTCATGTCCATTGAGATTCATCTTTGCAATACTTTCCTGGGCCAGCAGGCTTACCTCTCTCACTTTATCGCCTCCGGCGTGGGCGTCCCCCTCCATACCAAGGCCCACCTTAAACACGCCCGAGTCGACCGGTGTCTTCCTGACGCCTTTGGTATCGCTCCTGCATACCGCAATTATTTTAGCCATATTAGCTCCATAAAATATCCATATTTCTATTATTTATTTTATAGCGAAGGGCCTCGCACCATGTTGAGTATCGTTCATAGTGAAGGCCGACGATGTAGTCTCGAAGCTCAACCCGATCTCCAGCGGATACGACATGGCCACGTTGCATGCCCTCTTGGCGGCCTGCACAACCACCGGATTGTATCCGGCGATCTCGTTGGCCATCTTGAGCGTCTCTTCCATAAGCTTTCCCTTGGAGTATATCTGCTGTATCAGGCCGATTCGCAGCGCCTCAGGCGCCTCTATTCTTTTCCCAGTATATATTAATTCCTTGGCCTTTCCGATACCTACTGCTCTTGGCAGCCGCTGGCATCCGCCCAGGTCCGGTATGATGCCCAGTTGCACCTCCGGCAGCGAGAAAACGGAGTATTCAACCGCTACTCTGAAGTCGCAGGCCAGTGCCAGCTCAAGCCCACCGCCCAGGCAGTATCCGTTGATCGCCGCAATCACAGGAACGGCCAGCTTCTCATACATGGTAAAGACATCGCGCAGCTTACTGATTCCATCGTAGTAATCACGTATATCTGATCCTGTGATGAAGTTCTCGCCCACGGCGATCTTCTTGAGGTCGATGCCCGAGCTGAATGCCTTCTCGCCGGACCCGGTGATAATAGCGACCCTCACATTCGGATCGTTTTCGATCTCAATGGCCGCCTGTTTCAGCTCATTGTTCATACCCCTGTACCAGGCGTTCATCGCACCGGGACGATTGAGAGTGATCACGGCGACGTGCCCTTGAACATCATAGATAAGATCGCGGTAAGCAGACATTGATTCCTCCTGGCAATTAAGAATAGAGGGATTAAAATCCCTCTACACTTTATAGATTATTGCTTGAAATTTCAATTAGCCTGTATCTCGAAGCACCGGCATCCGGGTATCAGTAGTTTACCTTATCCAGACCTTTCAACCCCAGTATGGACCTGGCCTCGGCAGGGCTGGCCGGCTCAAGCCCGAGCTCCTTCATGATGCGTATGATCTTCTGCACGAGCTCGGCATTGCTCTTGACCAGCACGCCTTTGCTCAGGTAGAGGTTATCCTCCATACCGACCCTGACATGGCCGCCCATGGCCATGGCCACGGTGCAGATGGGCATCTGAAACCGGCCCGCTCCTATGGCGGACCAGGTGAACTTCCCCGTTCCCAGGGCTTCCCTGGTCGCATTGACCAGTGCAACAAGGCTGTTGACCGTTGACGGCACGCCGCCAAGGGTACCGGTTACGAACTGGATATGCACGGGCAGCTTTACGTGTCCCCGCTCTATCATGAAGGCCAGGTTATTGACCATACCCAGGTCGTAGATCTCCACCTCCGGCCTGGTGCCGCTTGCGGCGAACAACTTCAGGAACTCGCGCAGTGTTTTAAAGGTATTGGGGAAGATATAATCTTCGCTGGCCAGCATACCAAGCCTTTCCCAGGGGTATTTCCAGTCCTTGATCTTCTCCGCCACGTGGAAGACCGAGAAGTTCATCGACCCGAAATTGAGCGATGCGATCTCCGGCCTGAAGGTGGTAACCGGCGATGCTCTTTGCTCGGTGCTCATGCCCATGCCACCTCCCGTACTGACGCAGATCACGGCATCCGAAGCTTTTTTAATGCCTGCCAGCACCGTGCGGAAGATCTCGATATCCGGGCTGGGCATGCCGTTTTCCGGATTTCTGACGTGTATATGCAGTATGGCTGCTCCCGCTTCTGCCGCCCGTATACCGTCATCGATGATCTGCTGAGGTGTCAGGGGCAGATAAGGCGACATACTTGGAAAATGGGCAGACCCGGTTAATGCAGCGGTAACGATCACTTTTTGCCCGTCCATCACAGCACCTCCCTGTATGATGCAATAATAGACAAGGCTTGATTGGTAGTCAAATCTTGTAAGTGCTGCTATAATTCGCCTGCAAAACAATTACGACAGGTGCTGCCGGAAGGCAATCCGCTTTTGAGATATCCAGCATCAAGATATTCCGGTGAACACGTAGATTGAAGATCGACCTGCATATACATACGAGCAAGCTGTCCCCTGACAGCAGGCTGGACCCGGAGGCAGCCATTGTAAAAGCGCGCGAACTGGGCCTGGATGGAGTATGCTTTACCGAACATGACCGTGCCTGGGAGCTGGTCGACATACAGGTGCTCAGCACAAAGTACGATTTTCCGGTTTTTCGCGGGGTGGAGGTGATGATAAAGGAGGGCGGCGAGATACTGGTCTTCGGACTCAACATCAATTTCACCACGGTCATAGATATAGACACCCTGCGCAAACTCAGCATGAAATCCGACGCATTCATGATCGCTGCGCACCCCTTCCGCGGCTATCCCTGCCATGCCTTATCTGACTTCCAGACTGCGGCCGACCTGGTGCTAAAACGGCCTGTATTCGATAAAGTCGACGCCCTGGAGGGATTCAACGGACGCAACATGGAGGGCAATAACATTTTCGCCTGCAAGCTTGCCGATAAGCTGGGCTTCCAGACCTCCGGAGGCAGCGATGCCCACCACCTGGATGAGATGGGCAAATGCATCACCATTTTTGAGAACGACATACATAGTGAAGAGGAGCTGATGGCCGAGCTCAAAGCGGGCAGGTTCTGCGGCTCCAACGGCGGTAATCACAAATGATCATAGCGGGAGTTACGGGCACCATAGGCACGGGCAAGAGCACGGTCGCGCACATGTTCGCGGAGCTGGGCGCCTTCGTGATAGACCACGACAGGATATCGCGCGAAGTGGTCGAGCCCGGTAAACCTGCCTGGCAGACCATTGTAGACTCTTTCGGCAAGGACGTCCTGAACGAAGATCGCAGCATAAACAGGCAGGCGCTGGCCGATATAGTCTTCAAAGACCCCGACAGGTTGCACAAGCTTAATTCCATCGTCCATCCCGCCGTGCTGGGCGAAGACCAGCGCCTGGTGGAGGAGCGGAAGCGCGTTGATCCCGGCGGATTGATCATCAAGGACGTCCCACTGCTTTTGGAAGCGGGACCCGAGATCGCGCACCTGCTGGTTGAGAAGATCATCGTCGTATTCTCCTCGCCGGATGTCCAGCTCAAACGTCTGATAGCCCGGGGAATTCCCGAAGAGGACGCCCACAACCGGATTAAGACGCAGTTGCCCGTTAGCGATAAGACGCAGTACGCCGATTTCG
>JAQTLG010000075.1 GCA_028715025.1 Dehalococcoidia bacterium
AGTGCAGTTAATAATTTATCATAAGATATAAGGCCGGCAGTGAGTATTAGATCACTGCCAAGGGGGACTGAATGGCGCCAAAGAAAACTAGGAAGGCCCCTGTTAAGTCTAAGAGTCCGGTTGCCGGTAAACCGAAGAGAACCGTTGTCACCAGGAGCAAAGCGGCGGATAAACGGCTGTCCCTGCAGGCAAATATCCTCTCGCAACTGAGTGATGCGGTAGTCGGGATGGACATAGACAGCCGTGTAACATACGTGAACCCCGCCGCTGAGCGCCAGTACGGTGTTCCTGCAAGCAAAGCAGTGGGCCGATCGCTCGGCGACCTTTATGCCGATGAATGGTACAAACCGGAAGACGAGGCTGCCGCTTGCGAAGCGCTTGAGAAATACGGGTTCTGGCAGGGCACGCACATCCATGCTCTTAATAACGGACAGAGGATCCATGTGGAATCCTCTGTTTCGGTACTGAAAGACTTCAAGGGAGATAAAATAGGTTTCCTGGCAATCACACGGGATATCAGCGAGCGCAAGAAGGTGGAGCGGGAAAGAGAACGGCTGTTGAGTCAAATTCTGCGGCAGCGGCACAGGCTTGAAGAGTCCCTGAAAATAATTGAACGCGAAAGGGATATTCGCAAAACAGTTATGGAAAATTCCGGAACCATGATCGCCCTTTTTGACCTGGACTTCAATTTCATAATGGCTAATGCGGCCTACGTCGCATCGTCAGGTTTTCCGATTCACGAGCTTATCGGTAAGAATCACTTTGATCTTTTTCCCGACGATGAGAACCTTGCCATATTCAAACGCGTAAGAGATACCGGTTCTCCCGTTATGTTCCATGACAGGCCCTTCAAATATGCCAGCCAGCCGGAGCGCGGAACCACCTACTGGGACTGGATACTCACACCTGTCAAGAGCGAATCAGGTAATATCCAGGGGCTGGTGCTTTCGCTCATGGAGACTACCGATCTCGTACGTGCCGAGGAAGCGCGCAAGAAAGCTGAAACCCAGTATCACCTTCTATATGAAGCAGCCGAGACCGAAAAAAACAGGCTGTCAACTATTTTAAGGACCATACCATCGGGTGTGATCATAATAGAAAAGCCGGATGCACGGATTTCCTACGTAAATGACCGCGCAATTGAATTACTCGGCGTTGACCGTAAAGGACTAAAGCCGGGTGAATCCCCGTCCAGATACAGGTTGTTAAAGCTGGATGGTAGTCAATACCCCATGGAGGAGCTTCCTGTACGGCGCGCCCTGTTTCTGGGCGAAAATGTTGTTTACGAGGAGCTGACCATTGAGAGGCTGGACGGCACACGTTCTATAGTTGCCTCTAAAGCTGCACCGCTGTTCAACGATAAAGGGGAGATAGTGGCTGCAGTCGGTTCGTTTATGGATATCACAGAGCGGAAACAACTCGACCAGTTAAAAGACGATTTTATCAGCATGGTATCTCATGAAATGAGAACACCTCTGACCGTAATCATCGGCGGGCTTAATGTACTGGACGAAGACGCTGAGAAATTGAGCGCGGAGGAGCGGCACCAGCTGCTGGAAAATGCCCTTATTGAGGCTGAAGAGCTCTCCCAAATACTCAGCAATCTGCTGGAGCTCTCCCGGTCGCAGGCCAACCGGCTGACAATATCCCGCAAGACGCTGGTCATCTCAGATACTGTGCGCAAGGTCGTTGGACAGATACAGAAAAGGGCTTCACGCCCGTTTGTGATCGAGCTTGATAAAAACATTGCGGTAATTGAGGCGGACCCGCTCAGGATTGAACGCATACTATATAACCTCGTCAATAACGCGATTAAATATTCATCTCCTGACCAGGAGATCAAGATATTTACTAAACTTGCGGGTGATCAACTTCTGGTAGGCGTCCGTGACGAGGGGGTCGGTATTGCAGAAAAAGACCAGCCCAAACTATTCAATCTTTTCCAGAGGATAGAGAATAAAAATACCAGTGAAGCCCAGGGCATAGGGATAGGGTTGGTGGTGTGCCGCCGCCTGGTAGAAGCTCACGGCGGCAGTATATGGCTTGAATCAGAGGAGGGCAAAGGGTCCACATTTTTCTTCACCCTCCCCATCCGCGGTAAATAGCGCCGGCCACATTATATCAGGGTATCGACGGCGTGTTGGTAACATCAGGCCCATAAGCACACCATCTATTAAATCGCGACTTTATATTTTCTTTATAAAACGGGCCCGAATTTTGTGCTTTTTTTATGCGTAACGCTATATATTGGATTCGGCAGAACAAAATACCTGAGGCAGTTATGAATACAAAAGCAAACCCTGTTTTCCATCGGTCGCGCAGGAATTTGCCCGTTCAATATGAAAAATCTTGATGATTTTTAAAAGGAGAAATAATATGAAAAAGGCACTGATTGTATTGGCCGCAATTCTAATTATTATGTCATCATCCTGCGCGTATTATCAGGCAACAAACCCAGGCTTGCCTGCTTCTCCATCCACTGGCGATGCGGCCCAGCCGAACCCACTGCAACCACCCCAGGGATACTGGAATTCACCGGGCGCAGGCCCGGGCGGGATGATGGGATATACACCTTCAGGCGGATACGGTCCGGGCGGCATGATGGGATACGGGGGCATGATGGGATACGGGTCCATCGGGCCGGGCGGACCTTACCGTGCCGGAGGACAACGTATCAGTATGGATAAGGCCGTTGAAATCGTGAATAAATATCTTCTCGATAGAAACGATCCGAACCTTGAAGCTGCAGAGATCCTTGAATTCACCTACAATTTTTATGTGGGTTTTGCTGAGAAGAATACGGGAATTCACGCCTTCGAAGCTCTCATAGACCCATATACGGGAGATATTTATGCTGAACCTGGACCAAATATGATGTGGAATACAAAATATGGAATGATGTCGGGTGTGATCTGGGGAGTGCAAAACCAGGGACATCAGATGACTGTCAGCGAAGACCAGGCCAAAAAAATTGCCCAGGATTTTCTTAACGGTTACCTGCCGGGAGCCAGGATAGGAGATGCAGATACGTTTTATGGCTACTATACAATTGAAATCCTTGAGGATGGCCAGATATACGGTATGCTCAGTGTGAACGGTTACACCGGGCAGGTATGGTATCACTCCTGGCATGGACCCTTCATAGCCATGAAAGAGTTGGCCAAAACATGATGCAGGATACTATCATTTCGAGACCGGCGACGAATTTGGGGAGTGAACTGTGAATATACCAAACTGTTACCTGTCGCCACCCTTACCCAAAGGGTTGGAAGGGCTGACCGAACTGGTGCTTGACCTGAGGTGGTCCTGGAATCATGCTGCCGACCGCCTCTGGGAACTCATTGATCCCGAGATATGGCGTCGCACTGGTAATCCATGGCTCATCCTGCAGCATACGACTGCCAAACGATTTAAAACTCTGTCTTCAGACGCCGAATTTGTGAAATTAATCAAGTCGTACTCCGAAGCACATCATAAATCCCTTGAAGCGCCCACCTGGTTTGGACAGAGTTATCCAAAACGCTCTCCTCGCATTGCCTACTTTAGCATGGAATACGGCCTCGGCGAAGCCATTCCGATATATGCGGGCGGCCTGGGAATTCTGGCGGGCGATTATCTCAAAACCGCAAGTGACCTGGGCGTTCCTGTAACGGGTGTTGGTCTCCTTTATCAACAGGGATATTTCCGTCAGGTTATCGACGATCAGGGTAACCAGACGGAATTTTACCCGCACAATGATCCCAGCCAGCTACCGATAATACCGGTACGTGACCAGGCGGGGGAATGGTTAAGAGTGGAACTGGATTTTCCCGGCCGGAAATTGTCCTTGCGCACATGGGAAGCAACGGTAGGAAGGGTGAAACTGTACCTTCTTGACAGTAATGATCCGCTCAACATCCCGTCCGACCGGGGTATTACAGGAGAATTATATGGCGGGGGACCGGAAATGCGCCTGCAACAGGAGATTATACTGGGCATCGGAGGCTGGCGTTTGCTCACGGCCCTGGGGATTAACCCGGAGATATGCCACCTGAACGAGGGCCATGCCGCCCTGGCCGTTTTGGAGCGCGCCCGCAGTTACATTGTAAGCAGCGGGCATCAGTTCAATGTTGCGCTTGCTGCGACTCGTGCAGGTAATATCTTTACGACACATACTCCGGTCGAGGCAGGCTTCGACAGGTTTGCCCCGGGCCTGATCAATCGTTACCTGTCAGGCTATGCGGCAAATCTTGGCTTGAATATGGATGGCCTGCTTGCGTTAGGAAGGCAGGATGCCGCCTCATCGCAGGAACCACTTAATATGGCATTGTTAGCGGTACGGGGTTCAGGAGTTGTTAATGCCGTGAGCCGGCTTCATCAAGATGTCAGCAGGCGCATTTTTCAGCCTCTATTCCCGCGCTGGCCTGAGGTGGAAGTCCCGGTAACCCATGTTACCAACGGAGTACATGTACCCTCCTGGGACTCGTCAGCCGCCGATGAGACTTGGACTAATGCCTGCGGTAAAGAACGCTGGCTGAATACGATGGATTCCATCGAAGATGATTTGAAAAAGTTACCAGACGAAGAACTGTGGAAACTGCGTACTGTGCAGAGGGAGCAATTGATACATTTCGTACGCGATCGTGCTGCGTGGCAGCTTGCATCGACAGGGGAATCCAGGTCAGAAATATCAAAGTTTATAGATATGCTCGACCCGAACATACTCACCATCGGATTTGCGCGCCGGTTTACGGATTACAAACGGCCAAATTTACTTCTTCACGACCCCGAACGTTTAAGCAGAATGCTCAATAACGTTGACAGGCCCGTGCAGATCATCATAGCCGGCAAGGCACATCCCAGGGACGGCGATGGCAAGGCAATGCTAAAAAAGTGGTGGCGGTATTCCTCCCATGCTGATATTCACAGAAGAGTTATTTTCCTTGCGGACTATGACATGTCACTGGCATCGTACATGGTGCAGGGTATCGACCTGTGGATCAATACGCCGCGGCGCCCGTGGGAGGCCTGCGGCACGAGCGGCATGAAAGTGCTGGTGAATGGCGGGCTGAATATTTCCGAAAGAGATGGATGGTGGGCGGAAGCATATCATCCAGGGGTTGGTTGGGTAATCGGCGATGGACAGGAGCATGGTAATGACCCGGATTGGGACAGACAGGAGGCAGACCAATTATATTACCTGCTCGAAAATGAGATTATTCCATGTTTTTACGAACGTAACAACCGCGGGATACCGGTTAAGTGGACGGCGCGTATGCGGACGAGCATGGCTGAGCTCACCCCGCATTTTAGCACCAATCGAATGGTTCGCGAGTATGTGGACAGGCTATACGGCCCCGCAGCAAAGGAGTACGGCAGGCGCATTGCCGGCGGAGCAGTTAAAGCCGGGAATTTATGCAAATGGAAAGACCTGCTCGATGCGTATTGGGGCAAATTGCGTATCAGCGAATTGGATGTGCGAAACGACGATGACAATTACATAATTACAGTATCCGTCTATCTTGACGAAATACCTGCGGCTGATGTTGAAGTGCAGTTGTATGCGGACCCCGAGGCCGGTGCGGAGCCAGAGATCTATACCATGGAGAAGGTGGAGCCGATTACAGGAGCCGTGAATAGCTACCGGTATAAAGCCCGCATCTCTGCACTGAGAAATTCCGGCGACTATACTGCACGCATTATTCCCTATTTCAACGGGGCTTCGGTCCCTCTTGAGGCCGGCCACATACTGTGGTATGAGCGTTAGTACGCTTTGTATCTAATGTTAAATAATTTGTTCAGCGTCAGCGGACGTTGCTCAGCGTTGCCGGGATCAGCTCCGATAATGCGGGATGTATGTGCATGCCCTTGAAAATCTCCCCGCCGTAGCCTTTAGATTCCATGGCGTTGACGACTTCCTGTATCAATATGGGCGCGTAGGGGCCGATTATATGGAACCCCAGGATCCTTCCGCTGTCCTGCTCGACGATGACCTTGGCAAAACCGTCCTTCTCTCTCATCGCCTCACCATATACAACATCGTAATATCCGGTTTTTCCGACCCGAACCTTATAATTTGCCCTGGCCTTTTCTTCTGACAGGCCGACTGAGGCTATTTGAGGGTGTGAGAACACGGCATGCGGCGCCGCCGTGTAATCCACCTTCTGCTTTTTACCGTGCAGCACATTATCCGCGACAAGGTCTGCTTCCATATTGGCCACGTGGGTAAACATCTGCTGGCCGTTGGCGTCCCCCACGGCGTAGATACCCTTCCTGCTCGTCTGCAGGTATTCATCCACCTTGATGTAACCTCGTTGGTCCAGTTCAATACCGGTGTTTTCCACCTTGAGCATGTCTGCATTCGACCGCCTGCCCACCGCCATCATCACCCTCTCCGCGGTGAATTCCTTCACCTGCCCGCCCGCCTTATCCTTGGCTGACACTACGACGCCCTTGCCGTCAGCCGCTTTACGGACTTCCTGCACCAGTGACCCGGTAAAGACTCCCATGCGTTGACTGAGCTTCATTTTCAGCCGTTCAGCTATCTCAGGTTCCTCCGAAAGGATCAGCCGGTCGGCCATTTCCAGTATGGTTACCCGTGTGCCCATGGCGGCGAAGAAATGACCGAATTCCACTGCTATGTAGCCGCCGCCGATAATAATAAGGCTCTCCGGCGCACTTTCCAGCTTCAATGCGGATTCGTTGGTCAGGTAATCCACCCCGTCTAATCCCTTTATGGGCGGAATAAACGGCCTTGAGCCGGATGCCAGGAATATCCTTTTGCCTCTGATCCTCTCTCCCTTTACTTCCATGGTAAGATCATCGACGAAATGGCCCTCTCCCTCATAATAGTCCAGTTTCTTTGATTTCATGACTGCTGTTCTAACGTGTTCCTGATCCAGTCGGACGGATTTACGCATACGTTCCATAATAGCCCTGAAATCGACCGACGTAATTCTAACCCTCACCCCGAGTTTGCGTGCTTCCCGGGCCTCGACAACCCTGTCGGCGGCGTAAATAATCATCTTGGACGGTATGCATCCCACATTCAGGCATGTTCCGCCCATGGGTCCTTTATCCACCAGGGCGACTTTCAATCCATGGTCTGTCGCTTCATCGGTAATAGTCAGGCCGCAGCCCGATCCCACGACTATGAAATCATAATTCTTCATGTTACCGACTACCTCCGCTACTGTTTATCTCCGTCCAATTATACCAGCGCCGGGAGCCACAGGTTACCCGTAACTCAGCCGGGACGCCTATTTTCTGCCGGCCGGGCAGACCGCGATGCAGATGCCGCAGATCTCATCCTGATCCTGCCCCGTGGCGGCCAGCGAGATCTCCTTCGCTTTGTCCCGGCACTTGAAGGCGTCGTAGAACTCGTCCCGGTCCACATTGATGTTCCACAGCTTACCGCTGGGGGCGCCGGCCGGGCATTTCTCCACGCAGACGGTGCACTTGCCGCAGCGGCTCTTCACGATGGGAGGCTGAAGCGGTTTGAGCGGGACATCGACCAGAACGGAGGCCAGCCTCAGCCTGGCGCCGAACTTGAGCGATATGAACAGGTCGCATTTTCCGATCCAGCCCAG
>JAQTLG010000076.1 GCA_028715025.1 Dehalococcoidia bacterium
GAGGTGACGGGAAAATTCCCCAAAGGCGTGGGCGCCAAGGACCTGATCCTGTACCTGATCGGATTGATCGGAGCGGACGGCGCGACCTACAAGGCACTGGAATTCACCGGAAATACAGTGGACTCTATGCCCATGTGGCAAAGGCTGACGATCTCGAACATGGCCATCGAAGCCGGCGCTAAGGTCGGACTCTTCCCCTCCGATCGCATAACCAGGGAGTACCTTAAGAAACAGGGACGGGAAAAGGAATACGCTCCCGTATTCGCAGACTCCGATGCGGTTTACGAGCGCGTTATCAAGATCGAGGCGAATAAGCTGGAGCCGATGGTCGCCAGACCCCACACAGTAGATAACACGGCCACCGCCAGGTCTCTAGTCGATATTAAGGTGGATCAGGTGTTCATTGGCACCTGCACCAACGGACGGCTGGAGGATATGGCTGAAGCTGCCTCGTTACTTAAAAATAAAAAGATACACGCAGGGGTCAGGCTGATCGTCTGCCCGGCCTCACGAAAAATATATACCGAGTCTATCAACGCCGGTTATCTCCAAACGATCGTTGAGGCTGGCGGCATCATACTTCCTCCGGGGTGCGCCGGCTGCCTGGGACTGCACCAGGGCGCGTTGGGAGATAAAGAGGTCTGCCTCTCCACAGCCAACCGCAACTTCAAAGGCCGTATGGGCAATCCCGAAGGACTCATATACCTGGCAAGCACCGCTACGGCCGCGACATCGGCTTTGACCGGTAGAATAACCGATCCACGAGAGGTGCTGTAATGGGAGCGACCATTCTCAAAGGCAGAGCATTTAAATTCGGTGACGATATATCCACTGACCTGATCATTGCCGGAAAATACGCTCACCTGCGCAGCAACCTGCCCGAGCTGGCCAAGCATGCCATGGAAGATGCCAACCCGGATTTCATCAAGCAAGTCAAGCCCGGTGATTTCATTGTGGCCGGGTCCAACTTCGGCCTCGGGTCGAGCCGGGAACACGCGCCGCTGGTGATAAAAATGGCGGGCGTCAGCGCTATTCTGGCTAAATCATTTGCACGTATCTTCTTCAGGAACGCTATCAACCAGGGCGTGCCCGCATTGATATGCCCGACAGATAAAATCGCCAATGGTGATACTCTCGAGATCAGCCTGGACGAGGGAATCATACGTAATATCACTAAAAACGAGACTTACAACTTCACCAGGATACCGGCCGCCATGTTGAATATTTTGAACGAAGGTGGATTGATCCCCTACATCAACAAACACGGCGACCTGAAACTCTGAATAAGAGTCTACAAGAGGTTATGTAAAATGACGTATCGCGTTACATTGATACCAGGAGACGGAATCGGCCCTGAAATTACCCGGGCTACCGTAAGCGTGCTGGAGGCCACCGGCGTCAAATTCGATTGGGATATCCATATCGTAGGCGAGGCCGCCGTAGAGAAGTACGGTACCCCCCTTCCCGAGACCACCCTCGAATCTATCAGGAAGAACAGGGTCGCCCTTAAAGGGCCCGTAACCACTCCCATCGGCAAGGGATTTCGCAGCGTAAATGTCGCCATGCGCAAGCTGCTCGACCTTTACGCCTGCCTGAGACCCTGCAAGAGTTATCCCGGCGTGGTAACTACATTATATCGGAACGTGGACCTGGTCATTGTCAGGGAGAACACCGAGGACCTCTACATAGGCATCGAGTTTGCCAGGGGAACCGCCGAGGCCGCTCAGCTTTATGATCTGATAATGCAGAGCTTCAAAGGAAACCTGGACAGCAATTCAGGATTCAGCATCAAGACTATCTCGGAGCAGGGGTCCCGCCGCATCGTTAAATATGCCTTCGATTATGCCCGCAAATACGGACGTAAAAAGGTATCGGCGATAACCAAGGCCAATATCATGAAATACACCGACGGATTGTTTCTATCGACTGCCAGGGAGGTGGCCAGGGAGTTCCCTGATATTGAGTACGAAGAGGTACTGGTCGATGCGCTGTGCATGCAACTCGTACGAAATCCGCAGCGTTTCGATACGCTGGTGCTTCCCAACCTCTACGGCGACATCATCTCGGACCTGTGTGCGGGGCTGGTGGGCGGCCTGGGTCTGGCGCCCGGCGCCAATATCGGGGATGGGCTGGCCATATTCGAGCCCACACATGGAAGCGCACCTAAATACACCGGCATGAACAAGGTGAGCCCGATGGCGCAGATGCTCTCGGCCGTTCTTATGTTGAGATATCTCGACGAGCAGTCTGCCGCCGACAGGATGGAAGCAGCCATCAGCGCTGTGATCGCCGAGGGAAAGAATGTTACCTACGACCTGCGCAGGGATCGCAACGAGCCCAGTGCAGGCACGTCCCAGGTCGCGGAAGCAGTTATAGAAAAGCTTAAAAAGTAATATAATCAGCACGGAGATATATAGTCCGGCCCTCGTCTGACAGTGTTATGCGAAGAATCCAGTGCCGCGCCATCACCGAGACCGTTGCATCACTTTTCCGGGACGCCTGTATCTATCTGCCCCCTGACGTTATTGCTTCATTGAAGCGCGCAGCCAGGTTGGAGAAGTCGCCTCTTGGCAGGGAGACCATTAAATCCATACTGAGGAATATTGCTATGGCTAAGGATCACCTTCTTCCTATCTGCCAGGACACAGGCACTGCCGTAGTTTTTCTGGAGATTGGGCAGGACACCCACATTATCGGTGGCAATCTCACTGAGGCGATCAATCGGGGAGTTAAAAAGGGATATGCTGAAGGCTATCTACGTAAATCGATTGTGCACAGGCCTTTCTCAGCCAGGAAGAATACTGGAGACAATACTCCGGCCGTGATACATAGTGAGATCGTACCCGGCGACGGACTGCGGATATATGTTCTGCCCAAGGGGGGCGGCGCGGAAAACTGCTCCAGGCTAACGGTTATGCCGCCTTTTCTGGGCCATGAAGGCATTGTAGAATATGTGATCAACCTTGTCGATGAGTGTGGCAGCAATGCCTGTCCTCCGCTGATACTTGGAATCGGGATAGGCGGCACAACCGAGCAGACCATGCTGCTGGCCAAGAAAGCGCTACTGCGTAAAACCGGATCGCATAATACAGATACTGAGATAAAAAAGCTGGAGCAGAAAATTCTGGCGGGTATAAATATGCTGGGCATAGGCCCCATGGGCTACGGCGGCAGCGTAACCGCCCTGGCTGTACATATCGAGGCATTTCCGGCCCATATAGCCAGCATGCCGGTGGCCGTCAATATGCAATGCTGGTGCTCGCGGCACAGGGAAGCAGTGCTCTGAATATGAAAATACGACACATTGTGCTGCCTATTTCAGATAAAGATATCAAGTCGTTAAAATGCGGCGACAGTGTATTATTAACAGGGAGTATGCTGACCGCGCGGGATGCTTCGCACCAAAGAATAACCGAGGCCCTGACCGCTGGAAAGGATCTGCCGTTTGACCTGGACGGCCAGACCATTTACTATACGGGCCCTACACCAGCCCGTCCGGGCCACATCGTCGGCTCGGCAGGCCCTACAACGAGCAGCCGTATGGATAAATATACTCCGCTACTGCTCGAGCATGGAATGAAATGCATGATAGGTAAGGGCAGAAGGTCTGTTACGGTTAAAAAAAAGATGTTGAAAAGCCGGGCTGTATACCTGGCTGCTGTTGGGGGCGCCGGTGCTCTGCTTTCCCGCTCAATAAAAAAAATCGAACCCGTCGCCTATCCTGAACTGGGAGCGGAAGCAGTATTCCGACTGAAAGTCGAAGACTTCCCTGCCGTGGTGATAAATGATATCTACGGGGGGGACCTTTACGTAAGCGGGCAGGCCGCTCATAGAAAAGCCTAACCAGCCGGCGTTATTGATAAATATATCAACAGACCGGCAATGCTCTTGGCATCGCATATATCTCCGCTTAAGATCATGCCGCCTATCTTATCAAGGGGCACTCTCACAACCTCTATCTCATCGGTGTCCTCGGCCACCAGCCGGCTCTCCTCCAGTTCTGAGGCCAGGAAAACATTGATATATTCGGTACAATAACCGGGCGCCGGATAGAATCCGCCCATCCTGGTAATCTTGTGTGGAAGGCAGCCTATCTCCTCCTGCAGCTCGCGCCTGACACACTCTTCCGGGCTCTCGCCATCCTCCATCACTCCCGCAGGAATCTCCAGCAGATCTTTGTCGGTGGGTACCCTGAACTGCCGCACCATGACGACGTTGTCGCGGTCATCCAGCACAACAGCCGCAATGGCATCCCTGTGCTCAACGATCTCACGTATAACGATTTCGCCCTTGCTTTTCTCGACTGTACTCTGAATCAACCTGACCGCCCGGCCCTCGAAAATCGTCTTTGACGAGAGCAACTTCTCTTTGCTCATCAACTCACCTCTAAATCCAGCACAAGCGCCACCTCGTCACAGTCCGGAAATTTGGGACAGCTGTAGCATTCGGCCCAGATCTTTCGGGGCAGATCCATCTTTTCAACCATTTTAAAGCCCTGCTTCTGGAAAAATCCCGGCTTGTAGGTCAGGCAAAAAATCCGCGGTATGCCCAGCGACCGTGCTTCCTGCACACAGGCCTTGATAAGCGCAGCCCCCATACCTTTCTTATGCTTATTCTCATGTACGGCCAGCGCCTTCACCTCAGCCAGGTCGGCCCAGCTGATATGCAGGGCAACGCAGGCCACAACATTGTCGCTGGTGTCACGTATGACAAAAAAGTCCCGCAGATTTTCGTACATCTCGCTGAGCGCGCGAGGCAGCATCTCACCCTTGCCTGCGAATTTATTGACCAGCTCGTGCATCTTTTTAACATCGCCTATTGTCGCTTTTTCAACTTTCATAATGACTTTCCTTTCAACTTGGATACGAGTGTCCTGTAAAAGCTGCCTCTCGGCCTCAGACGCAGGAACCGCGAGGTCTGACCAGCCAGGCATACCTCGACTTCAGCACCGCTTTTCAACTGCTCTTCCACCTGTCCGTCCATGCTTATCATCGCTTCGTGATTGGTAAAGGCCTTCAACACTATTTTAGTTGAAGGCGCCAGCACAATTGCCTTATCCATGTTTAAATGCGGGCAAACAGCCTTCATCAGCATATCTCTCGATTCAGGGTAAACGATGGGTCCGTTGGCAGCCAGAGAGTAGCCTGTGCTGCCGGTGGCGGTAGATATTATGACTGCATCGGCCCGGTAGGTCGTGAAAAACTGATTATCAATAGTCACT
Source organism: Dehalococcoidia bacterium (assembly GCA_028715025.1). Classification (GTDB taxonomy): domain Bacteria; phylum Chloroflexota; class Dehalococcoidia; order GIF9; family UBA5629; genus CAIMUM01. Next base: position 5,222 of record JAQTLG010000076.1, read on the forward strand.
TCGACATTTATCAGGCGCAGGAACTTGCCCCTCCCGATCACGACATCGTTCAGTGCATGGTAGGTATTTCCAGAAGACCTGACTACAGCTTTCAGCACCGACCTCTGCTCGATCCAGCCCGCGCCTCCGATGATATCAACCAGTTTATCCCGCGCTTCGCCTGCCTCCAGTTCGTTCATAAATCCAAGATTGCCGAAATTCACGCCCACTATGGGTATTTCCTGAGGATAGATAATACGTGCAGCACGCAGTATGGTACCGTCGCCCCCGACACTGATAACAAGGTCTGATCCGGCCAGTGCTTCCCTGGCTTCACCCTCGTCCCATGACGAGTGTATCCAGCACTGCATGCCTTTAGACTCGAGGAATTCTACGATATCGTGAGCGAAACGTTCAGATTTCTCAACCTTGGGATGATATAAAATGCCTATCCTTTTCACAGTGCAGCAGACTATCACAAGCTTCCGGCAGTGTCAAATATGACAGAGTATATGCGGCAGATAAGTGTGAGAATGGAAACGGCCCGTGGCACAACGATCACGCAAGGGACAGCTGGTTGGCGACGGCTAGATTAGATTCCAAACAGCGCAGAGGCGCTCTGTGCCAGCGCGATGAACGCACCGGGAAGCACGCCGATGACGACTACAGGGACGCAGCATAGTGCGATTGCCAGCCACTCGGGCCAGGATGACGTCACCTTATCCGTAGAGGCGGGCTCGCCCATCCACATCACTTTGACAACTTTGAAATAGTAGTAGGCGGAGATACAGCTATTGATCACCGCGATTATGACCAGCCATAACAGGCCCTGATCGACGGCGCCACTGAATATGTAGATTTTAGCTATCAGGCCGGCGGTGGGCGGGAGTCCTGTGAGAGACACCATGCAGATCGTAAGAGCAACGGCCAGCAGCGGGGCGCGTTTGCCCATGCCCGTATAATCATTGATTTCATCGCTGTTGATCTTATTAGAGATGGCGATGATGGCGATGAAAGCCCCCAGATTGGTCAATGTATAGCTCAGCAGGAAGAATAGCAGGCCGCTGCGCACGTTGCCGTCCAACTGTGATCCCATACCCATCGCAGCCAGACCGACCATGAGGTAACCGGCCTGTGCTATGCTGGAATATCCCAGCATTCTCTTAATATTGGTCTGCAGAAGGGCCGTCACGTTGCCAACCGTCATAGTAACGGCTGCCAGCACCGCAATAATCATGGCCCAATCGTTATGCAGCCAGTCAGGCATGCCGAAAGCAGTTAAAAGTATGCGGGCGATCACGGCGAATCCCGCTGCTTTGCTGGCAACGGACAGGTAGGCGGTTATGGGGGTTGGAGCACCCTCGTATACATCCGGCACCCACATCTGGAAGGGCACGCTGGCTATCTTGAAGCAGAATCCCGCCACTACTAACACAAGTCCCACCAGCAGGGCCGGTGTGCCCGGCAGATTAGAGACAGGCATACCCTTGACGTAGTCGGCGATGCAGGTCAGGCAGGTATTGCCGGTCATACCGAAAACCAGCGCCATGCCGTAAAGCAGTATGGCAGAGGCAACCGACCCGAGGATGAGGTACTTCAATCCGGCTTCGCTGGATTTCTTGTCCTTAAGGAAGCTTACAAGCACATAGAGAGAGATGCTGCTCAGCTCCAGCGCAACAAAGATGGTAATAAGGTTTATAGCCGACACGAGCAACATGAGGCCGACGGCAGACAGCATCAGCAAGGCGTAGAACTCGCCCTGGAATCTTTCAAACTTGGCGACGTATACATTCGATGCCAGTATCACCAGCGCCGTTGCCGCCAGTATGAGCAGCTTGAAAAAAAGGCCGAACTGATCAATAGCAATTGTACGGTAGAAGGCCTCCACGGCCTGTCCGTTCCACAGCATCAGCACAAAGAAAGCCGCTACCAGCGTCCCGACGACTGCGATGACAGCAAGCGCCCTTTTATTGGAGATAAAAAGGTCTGTTATGATGATAATCAGGGCAAAGCACAGCAGGCTCAGCTCCGGCGCTATATATTTAATCTGATCCAATATCATCTGTCTAAACCGTCCGCAAGGCTACTATATTTACATACCTATCAACTTCGCAATAGGTGCTATTCCCATATTTATTACATTGGTCAGTACGGCGGGATAGATACCCACCGTCATGATGACTGCCACGAATGAGAATGTGCTTATCATCTCAACTGCATCAGCGTCGCCCACGCCGTTATATTTATCCAGCGGATAACCATAGAAGACCCGCTGTAGCATCCAGAGTATATAGCCGGACGTGACTACGATGCCCAGCACCGCTATTAGCGTAA
>JAQTLG010000077.1 GCA_028715025.1 Dehalococcoidia bacterium
TTTGCTGTCGCCGACAGAGTCCACATCGGTCGTCCTGAAGCACTTCTGGCAGGACGTCAGCCGCCGTCCGGGAGGTACGGCCTGCCCCATAAAGTACGGCTTAACCTGCACCATGCCGGCCGTGGTCAGCAGCAGAGTGGGATCACCGTGAGGTATTAATGAAGAGCTCGGTATAATCTTATGTTTCTTCTCTACGAAAAAACCCAGGAAGGCTTTACGTATCTCGTTGCTGTTCACAGGTAAACTCCTCGCAGCATTTTAGTGGAGTAAAAGCATCTAAGTCAATTTATACTCCCATCATGAAACGCCGGAAACGCTCTTTTAACAAGTCCGATAACATGTGTTACAATCATAAAATCGAGGAGACTGATATGCCTGTTTATGAGTACTGGTGCCCCGACTGCAAAATGCGGCAAGAGATATTGCTCCCGCGTTTCAACAGCGATCCTCCCCCTTGCCCCAAATGCGGGAGCAATGCGCTGCAGCGCAGGTTCTCCACGTTCATGATGCAAAAATCATACAAGGCGGTATATGATGACATACTTGGGGATTCGCAGATGATGCGCGGCATGATGAACAATGATCCTCAGGCGTTAGCCGCATGGAACAATAAGATGAGCGGCGGCGAACCTGTCGCCCCCGAATACCAGGAGACACTGGAGAGGATGGAGAGAGGTGAGGCACCGTCACTTCCTGCAGAGGGAGGAGAAACTACGGGCTGAGCGATAAACTTCACAGGAGCCGTGACATGCCGATTTACGAGTATATCTGCTATAACTGTAAAAAGAAGGTGGGCATCTTCATGCGTCCGCCCGCCATACAACAGGACCCCGCCTGCCCGGTATGCGGGCAGACCGGCTTGCGCCGTGTTTTCTCCAGCTTTGCAGTGGTTAAGTCGACTGCCACGGTCCACGAAGAAAGCGGCGAGCCCGGTCCGGGTATGTCGGCGGACTACTATAAAGATCCCCGCAATATCGGCCGCAGCCTGGAGAAGCAGTTTAAGAACATGAATATGGAGATACCCTCAGAGATACGAGACAGCATCGACAAGGCGAGGGAGGGCGTGCTCCCCGACTCTTTGCGGGACCTGAACAGTGCAAGCTCGGATTCTGCGTACAGTTGACGCCAACATCAACCGTGTCAGCGAGGGGTTGCGCGTCCTCGAAGACGTTTCCAGATTTATGCTTGAGGATGAAGATGCGACCCGCCGGCTCAAGTCCGTACGCCACCAGGTCAACGACCTGGCCCGCGGCCTGGGCATCCACCTGCTGCTGAGCAGAGATTCGGAGGGTGACATAGGCGCCGGCAGCGATATTGAAAAAGAACACAACGATCTCTCTTCCATAGTCAGGGCCAATGCAAAAAGGGCGCAGGAGGGGTTGCGCGTGCTGGAGGAGTTGACCAAGCTTCCCGAGCTCAAAGACATGGTACCCGCCGATGAAATCAGACAGTCAAGATACCTTATTTATACCATAGAAGCCAACCTCATATCGCAGTTGTCCTCCCGTGAAACAAAACAGAGCAAAGATTAGGCATTTCTGCCGACCCGATTCTGGTTGACTTTAGTCGTTCCCGCTGGTACAATCCCACATTTGGTAGGCCCGTGCCTGTTAGGCCAGTGGCCACAATTAAAATTCAAATAAGGAGGTACTATGGTACAAATTCCCCCGATCTTCTGGGTGGTACCTATTGCCGGTATAGTGACGGTGATATTTGCCGCCTGGCTGGCAATCAACGTCATGCGACGGCCGACGGGCACCCCGAAGATGAAAGAAATCGGCGACATGATTTTTGAGGGTGCGTGGGCCTTCCTTAAGCGGCAGTACGGCACCATCGCCATCTACTCGATTGTAGTGGCCATCGTAATCGGAGTGATCGTAGGTGTTCTGCCACCGGAGGAAGCGCTGCAAAAGGCCGGCTATGATCCCTTTTCGATCGGCTGGCATACGTCGCTTGCCTTCCTGGTCGGCGCAATCTGCTCAGGAATCTCCGGTTTTATCGGCATGTACGTTGCAGTTAAGTCCAACGTACGCTGTGCAGCTGCTGCGCAGAAGAACCTGACCGAAGCGGTCAGGGTAGCTCTTCACGGCGGCGCCGTATCCGGTTTCCTTATCACCGCCCTCAGTCTGATCGGTGTAACTGTAATATTCTTCTCATTCGGCGGAGCCGAAACACCCGCATTATCCCCGCATCTTATCGTTGGCTTCGGCTTCGGCGCCAGCTTTGTGGCCCTCTTCGCCCAGCTCGGCGGCGGTATTTATACCAAGGCCGCTGACATGGGCGCCGACCTGGTCGGCAAAGTCGAAGCAGGCATCCCTGAGGACGATCCCCGTAACGCTGCGGTGATCGCAGACCTGGTAGGCGACAACGTCGGCGACTGCGCCGGCCGCGGCGCCGACCTCTTCGAATCCACGGCTGCCGAGAATATCGGCGCCATGATCCTCGGTGTCGTTGCATATGTTGCCACAGGCAACGTGGCATGGGTGCTCTTCCCGCTGGTCGTGCGCGGATTCGGCATGTTTGCCAGCATGATCGGCCTTATGATCGTAAAAGCCAAAGAGAACGAGAACGCCATGAACGCCCTCAACCGAGGGTATTACGTGGCTATTGCACTATCCGTAGTCGGCCTGGCTATTACCGTATACTTTATGCTCGATAGCTGGTGGCTGTTCGCCGCCGGTGTTGTAGGCATCATCGCCAGTATAGCCATCATTTTCGTTACGCAATATTACACGGAATCACGCTATAAACCCGTCCAGGATATCGCCAATGCCTCCAAGACCGGTCCCGCCACCAACATCGTGGCAGGCGTGGCAGTTGGCTTCGAAACAACCTTCGCCACGGCCGTAGTAATCGGCGCCGCTTTAATACTGGCCTTCGTATTCGGCGAAATGAGCGGAGTTAAAGGCGGAGGCGCCTTCGGCACGGCAGTGGCCACCATGGGCATGCTCATGACCTGCCCCTACGTGCTCTCCATGGACACCTTCGGCCCCATCACCGACAACGCCAATGGCGTTAACGAGATGGCCGGCGCCGGACCCGAGATTCGCAAGATCACCGACAGGCTCGATGCCGTCGGCAACACTACCAAAGCGCTGACCAAGGGCTACGCTATGGTATCAGCCGGCCTGGCCGCTTTCCTGCTCTTCCAGGCTTACCTGGACAGGGTATCATTCCTCAGGTACGGTGAGACCGGTACTTTCAACATCGTAAACATCGCCAATATCGAGGTCTTCGTCGGCGGGTTGATTGCCGCCATGCTTGTCTATCTCTTCAGCGCATGGGCCATAAAATCGGTCGGCAAGACCGCCAGCAGCATCATCGACGCGGTGCGCACCCAGTTCCGCGAGCACCCAGGCATCATGGCCGGGACCGAGAAGCCGAACTACGGTGAGATCGTTGATATCACCGCCAAGGCCGGACTCAAAGAGATGATCGCTCCGGCACTCCTGGTTGTGCTTGCGCCGGTGGTTGTCGGCCTGCTCTTCAAGTATCTACCCGCTATCCCGCTGCCTGACGGCAAGTTCTATACCTGGGACGCCGCACAGGTAGTGGCGGCTCTGCTCATGATCGGCACAATCGCAGGCATCATGCTCGCCTCCTTCATGAACAACGGCGGAGGTGCCTGGGACAATGCCAAGAAAATGATCGAAGACGATCAGCTCAAGGATGACAAGGGCAATATACTGGGCAAAGGCTCAGATGCTCACAAGGCCGCCGTGGTGGGCGATACAGTCGGCGATCCTTTCAAGGACACCGCCGGACCTTCACTTCACGTGCTGGTCAAGCTTCTCGCCACTATCACGCTGGTCCTCTGCCCGCTCTTCGTCTAATTCACATCAACCAGCCTATGAAAAAGGGGCAATCACCTGATAAAGGGATTGCCCCTTTTTTCACGCCCTATGGTTGTCGCCGGCCCATGGCCCGGATAAACCACCGTATCATCGGGAAGGGTATACAATTTAGTCTGAATACTATGCTCGAGCTGCTCGTAGCTGCAGCCGGGGAAATCGGTCCTGCCGATGCCGGCATTAAAGAGCGTGTCACCGCTGAAAAGTATGCCGTGGCCGTAAAGGCTGATCTCGTCCGGGCTGTGCCCCGGAGTAAACAGCACTTTAAAATGCAGGTCGTCGATGTCGACGCTGTCCCCGTCGGACAGGAATAGGTCGGGCTCAGGTATTTTAGCTGACCCGCCGGACATGGCCGCAACCAGCTTGATGAAAGCGCCGGGCGAAGATTTATCGACCCCAGCCCCGACTGCAAACCTGGCGCCCGTGGCGTCCTTAAGGGATTTGACCGCCCCTGTATGGTCGAAGTGGCTGTGCGTTACGACGATCAGCGACAGGGATAGGTTGTCGGCATTGAGAACCTTCAAAATGGTTTTGGAATCAGCTCCGGGATCGATCACCATGGCATTCCTGGTGGTGTCCGATCCAACTATGTAGCAATTGGTGGCTATGAAACCTACGGTTAAAGCTCTTAATATCATCTTATGTCGATCTGATCTCCTCGCGCATAAACTTGACATAGGCTATGGTGAAACAGACGGCCGTCAACGCCACCAGCCCCACCAGTTGCGGCCAGACCAGCATCAGGCTCTGGCTGAGGGGCAGGGGCGACGGCATCAATCCCGAATACATACCTATCATCATCATGGTAGGACTGGTGCTGCCCATCATGGGCAAGAGTATAGCCTGGATGCTTTCGGCGTAGAGTGTACCCGGCGAGATGCGGCTGACCATCCGGAAGATGTTGTCGTAATCGGCCACCTGTGCAACCGTTGAATCCTGGCTGAGGGGGAAAGCTGCCCCGGCGATAAGATTGGCTATAATCCCCATGAAAAGGAACATAAAGATCCAGACCGCAATAGAGGCGAGTACCGAGGTGGAGGTCTTCTTAAACAGGACCGAGAAGAGCACCGATAGAGACATCCAAAAAGCTCCGTACAGGATGCTCACTATCACGAACATGAACAGCCTCAGTATCTCCTCCGCCTCGGGCGGCACGCCTATCAGTCTCAGTCCAAGTCCCGCCACTATGGCAACGACGCTGACGATCAGTACGCTTATCATGGTCAGTCCGGACAGAAATTTGCCATTGATCAGGCTGTCGCGGTAAATGGGCTGCGCCAGTACTCGACTGAGGTTGCCCCCGATCCTCTCGCTGTTGATCGCATCGAAACCCAGGGCGATGCCGATTATGGGAATAAAAATGGACATGAACAGTGGAAAGGAGAACGGTAAATCGCTGCCCGATACGACGAATAAACTTAAAAAGATGTTACTGGTCGAATCGCCGACGGCGGCCCTGATGTTCTGGGCTGCTATGTATATGGTGGCTATGCCGGCCAGATATACCAGTAAAAACAGAATAATAAACCTTTTGCTGTTAAAGCTGTCAGCCAGCTCTTTCCTGAGTATCTCCAGTAATCCGTTCATGTTCACGAACCTTTAAAATACTGCATGTATATATCTTCCAGCGCGAACTCCTCGACCTTCATCTGTACCTTGAGCCCGGTTGTCTCAAGCACCACACGGCTGAGCTCTACGCTGATATCATCATCGGCGGCGACGACGGTGCTGTCCGCCACGCTGTCGATACTGCGGACACCGGGTATCCCATTTATCTCAGTGCGCACCCGGTCCGCAAGCTGGGCGATGGGAAGGATAATATGGTAATTACCTTTTCTAAGTGCTTCCCTGCCGAGCTTGTCGACCGACCCGGTGGCTATCAGCTGTCCCCGGGAGAAGATCCCGACGCAGCTGCATACCTTTTGCAGCTGATGTAGCTGGTGGGACGAGATGATAACCGTGACCTTTTGCCGTGCCATGGTCTTAATCAGATTGAGGACCTGGTCGGTGCCCTCCGGATCTATGCCCGAAGTAGGTTCATCGAAGATGGCGATTTTAGGCTGTTTAATCATGACATCGGCGATGCCCAGGCGCTGCTTCATGCCATGAGAGAATGTGCCCACGGGCTGGTTCGCCCGGTCTTTCAGTCCTACCACTTCGAACAATTCATCGATCGTGGCCTTAAGGCCGCTGCCTCCAAGGCCGTTGAGGCGGCCTGTATATTCAAGGTTTTCCCGGGCCGTCATATCATCGTAAAAACCGATCTTTTCCGGCATATAGCCGACTATGCTCTTGACCTTGATCGGTTCGCGCAGGGGATTAAATCCGTTGATAAGCACCGATCCCGATGTAGGCTCGCAGAAGCCCATCAGCATAAGTATGGTAGTGGTCTTGCCGGCGCCGTTGGGACCGAGCAGGCCGAAAACCTCGCCCTCCTCAATACGGAGGTTGAGGCTGTTAACGGCTGTAAACTTGCCGTAGATCTTGGTTAAATCGTGCGTCTCGACTATCAGGTTTTCGCTCATATTTGCCCGTCAGCGACGTCCAAAGCGGATGAATATGATCGCCAGCGCTACGACCACCAGTATTACTATGCCTACACCCACCCATCCCCAGATGGTCGGCGTGAGCACCGTGGTGCGTATCTGCAGGCTGGCGTAGGCGTTTTTCGACTCAGGCTGGGCCTGAATTGTGATGATGTAATCGCCGGCGATGGTCTTTTCGGCCGGCTCCACACTGACCTGCACCTCCTTGGTCTCCTGCGCCTTGAGCAGATCAAGCTTCTCAGGCTTGCAGGTAACCGTCCAGCCGCTGGGCCTGTTTCCGGACGGGCAGCTGACATCAACCTTCTCCAGGTCCGCCGTGCCGTTGTTGGCCACGACTATGGTAAAAGTGCTCTCCTGACCGGCCGTTGCTTCCGTATTGAGCCGGCCGTCCGGCGTTGTCATCTTCAAGTCATAGCTTGCGGTTACTATAGCCTTCAGCTCGATGGAGGCCTTGAGATCGCCCGAGGCTACCTCGAATACGATGGGATATTCGCCTGGCACGGGTATCTTCCATGCATAGGGCCTCACCAGAAGCTTAACGGTCTCCGGGTAGCCCCGGCTGCCGTCCAGACGGATGGCGGCTATCTCCTGCCCCTCGCCATAACCCGGGGTTATCGCGTAAGCGAATCCCTCGGGAACGATTGCCTTTAAATCGAAAACCTTTGACCCGCTGCCACCCGTATAGCTGATATCGATGCTGTAGGAGTAAGTCAATCCCACGTTACTGCTCAGCACGGGGTACTGGCATGTCAGATCCAGCTTCTCGGCATTCTGACCGTTGGCATTGCTCAGGGGAAAAGATGCGCCCGGCCCAAAGAAAATGCCTGCAGCCACGGCGGGCCCCGCATAGATGAACAGCGGCAATATCAGGGCCAGGATGAATAGCGCTACTATCATCATTCGCATGACTTTTGCAAGCATAATTAAACCTCCATCATCATAAAAACACTACGTTTGAAACCGGATCATGGCCGTGGAATATGAACCATGGGACGGGAATAATTTAGCCAATATCTTAACTACTGTCAAATGTTATAACGCACCGCCTGCCAAGGTGGATCGTCTTGATTTATCGGCCGTCTCCAAATATACTTAA
>JAQTLG010000078.1 GCA_028715025.1 Dehalococcoidia bacterium
CCGTTTATGCTGTTCACAATGCCAGCATGAAAATAGTGGATGACAGCGCATCTTATGTGGAAGGCGCACTGCGGGATTTCAGCGGCCGGGACAGAATAAGGCTTTGTTTCCGCGCCAGGGTCGCCCAGAATAATGCCACTGCCCGCATCGGGCTGTTTGACACCGGAGGCGCTCACGGGTTGATGACGCTGCGGTTTAATAATGCGGGCAATATCACGGCCCATAACAACCTTTCCCTGACCACTTTGCAGGCTTACAGCGCAGACACATGGTACAAGTTCGAGATTTTACATGATGCGGCAAGCCACCTGTGGAGCTGCTGTATTGACGATGTGCTTAAAGCCGACGGCTGGAACACTTATAACAACTACACGTACCAGGCTGTTCAACACAGGTGTGAATTTCAGACGGCGGCTGAAACAGGAGCTTTATATATAGACGGCTGGTTTGTCGCCAACTGGACCACTAACGAGCCCGCCTGGAGCAGTTTCGGGGCTGAGGAATCCGAAGCGCCTCCGCCGCCCCCCGCCTATCACGTCATCCTCTCGGCCGTCTATTCCGAGGAGGCCCCCGGGGTCAACCGGACCTTCGTCGTCGGCACGGACGCCGCCGGAGGGCAGGTGTCCGGGTCCACCGTCACACAGGCCGACGTCGACCTGGTCGGCGAGCGCATGGATGCCCATCACAACCCCGCCGTCTCCACGACTGCCGTGGCCGCCGCGGTGGCCGCTGCTCAGCTCGCCAGGGCCCGCCTGGACGGGCGGCGGGCGGAGCTGGTCATACCCCCGCACTGCGGACTGGAGCTGTGGGACGTGCTGGCCGTCATCGATACCGTCGCCAACCAGGATACCCTCTACCGCGTCACGGGCTACCAGCTCGAATACGATACCGTCAAAGGCGCATATCTCCATCGTCTCTTCCTCTCAGCCGTTTGAGTTTGATTAATGCGTATAAGCGCAAGCTCATTGACTTTGTAAGGTGACGGCGTTATAGTGGATTCAAGCGAATGATCGTAATAGTTACGGGGCACGGAAGATCACGTTAAATCATCGCATATTTGGCACAGGTTGCCTGGCCCTGCTGACGGCGGCCTTAGCTTTCGGCGGGTGCCTGCAGTCCGATAATACTACCACCGTTGCTCCAATAGTCCCGGCGGCCGAATCGGGCGATCCTTATATCGTTTACCAGCGGAGCGGAGGCCTGAATGAGATGGACGACAGGTTATGTATATACAGCGGCGGCAGTTGCGAGCTCTACAGGAAAAACGGCGTTAAATATACCTGTCCGGTCTTTTCACTCAAGCTTCGCCGGCTGGAACAGTCCTTCGAGGACGCGGGCTTCTTCTCGCTGCCGGCTGAATACCCGGGCAGCCCGCAGGCGTACGCCGTCAGGTACAGCATCGACTATATGGCGAAAGGCCTGAAGCACCGGGTGACCGCCTGTTCCGATTCGCTGCCCGACCCGCTCGTCCCGCTGGTCAGGGAACTCGACCAGTGCGTCCTGCTCGTATCGATAGCAGGCGTCAGGACGCAGCCTTAAGCAGCACGGAGACTATTCGATCGGCCGTATGGCCGTCCCACAACGGGATGGAAGATTTAGGTTTAGATTGAGATTGAGGGGGAGATTTGAGGATACGGGCTGCCGCTTTTTCCAGGCCGGCGCAATCGCTGCCCACCAGTTTGTTGCCGCCCGTTTCATGCGTGATACGCCACACCGGATAGTCCATCACGGTCAGGCAGGGAACGCCCAGCACGGCCGCCTCCACCTGAACGCCGCCCGAATCGGTGATCACGAAACGCGCCCCCATCTCCAGCCTCAGCATGTCGCGGTAGCCCAGCGGCGTCGTGAGAATAATGGTTGAAGCCGGCTTGTCCAGGCCGAATTTGAGCAGGTTTTTAAGCGTGCGTGGATGGGCCGGGAAGACCACCGGTATGCTGCGGGAGACCTCCTCTATCCTGGAGAGTATCATCTTCAGCTTCTCCCGCTCGTCCACGTTGGCGGGACGGTGCAGCGTCAGCAGCGCGTAACCCCCGTCCTTCACGCCCAGCCTGTTTAAAACGTCCGAACGCCCGGCGCTCTCCCTTACCATGACAAGGCTGTCCGCCATGATGTTGCCCACGCGGTGGATCCTGCCGGCGGGGATGCCCTCCTTCTTCAGGTCGGCGTCATCGTACTTCGACGTGGTGAAAAGGTAATGCGAGATATGGTCGGTCAGCAGGCGGTTGACTTCCTCGGCCATGCCCATGTCCCCCGTGCGCACTCCGGCCTCCACGTGGGCCACCGGTATGTGCAGCTTGACCGCGGCCAGCGCCCCCGCCAGCGCGGAATTGACGTCCCCCACCACCACCACTAAATCCGGCCTGGCCTTGAGCAGCACCTTCTCGAACTCCATCATCGCGCTGCCTGTCTGCCAGGCATGCGTGCCCGAGCCGACTCCCAGGTGTATATCCGGCTTCACCAGCTCCAGGTCCTCGAAAAAGACCTGCGACATCTGGTAGTCGTAATGCTGGCCGCTGTGAACCAGCATATATTCGATTTTCGCGCCGCTGCTGCCGGTACCCGTGTTGTGCTTATCGATGGCCCGAATCAGCGGGGCGATCTTCATGAAATTGGGACGCGTGGCGGCTACCAGTGTGATTCTCATGGTTCAGATTTCGTAAATGTCCCTTCTATGCCCTACAAATTGAATTAACGCATAATCATCTTTGATTGTATAAATGACTCTCCAGTCCCCTATGCGCAATTTAAACATGCCCTTGAGATCCCCCGACAGAGGCTCGAGAGCGACTTTATCGGAGTTGGAAGCAAACCAGGTGATTCTCTTTATGATTCTTGTAACAACAGGTTTATCCAGCTGCTCAAGGTCTCTTACCGCTTTCTTGGTCCATTCGACCTTAAACAAACCTGTTTACTACCTCTTGATGAGTCATCTTATGGCGTTGGTTTTTCAGCCTGAGCTGCAGTTCTTTTTTAAAGCCAGTTCTTAAAACCAGGCCTGAATCAGGGTCGCCAAAGAACTCCAGCATTTTCTGCTCTATTAAATGTTCAAGGTCATCCGCTGTTAAGTCTTTTATCTTGCTCATTTCAAATGTGCTCCGTCCCGATAACCCAATTATAATACATCTTGTTTGTCGCTAATAGCGAGACGTTCACAGGTTTTTTTAACGCGTCGCCTCGCGAATGGCCTCCGCCACCTGTACCACCTGCTGCTCCGTCATCTCGGGGTAGATGGGCAGCGACAGCACCTCGTCCTGCGCCTTCTCGCTCACCGGGAAATCGCCTTTCTTGCCGCCCTGCGCTGCATATACCGCCTGCAGGTGCAGCGATACGGGGTAATAGACCATGCTGGATATTCCCTGCGCGCTCAGGCTCTTCTGCAGCGCGCCGCGGTCTGTCCCGGCCTTCAGCCTGACGGTATAATAGTTATAGCAGTGGCGGCTGCCCTGCGCTTCACAAGGCACGGTGACATAAGAAATTTTCCCCAGGTATTTAGCATACAGCGCGGCCACGCGGCGGCGTCCCTCTATCCAATCTTTCAAATGCCTGAGCTTGACGCGTAAAACCGCGGCTTGCAGACCGTCCAGGCGGCTGTTGAAGCCGGGCACCAGGTGATAATATTTCTGCTTCGCCCCGTGGTTGCGCAGCATCTTCAGGTTATCCGCCACCGCGGCGTCGCCGGTGACCACCATGCCGCCGTCGCCGTAGGCCCCCAGCACCTTGCTGGGGAAAAAGCTCAGGCAGCCGGCGTCGCCGAATGTGCCGACCTTACGGGGAGATTTAGATTGAGATACGGGGAATGTATATGCCGCGCCCAGCGCCTGAGCGCAGTCCTCGATCACCTTCAAACGGTGCTTTGCTGCTATCTCCATGATGGGACCCATGTCCGCCGGGTGCCCGTAAAGGTGCACCGGCATGATGCAGCGCGTCCTGGGCGTGATCTTCTCCTCGATCAGCCGCGGGTCCAGGTTATAGGTGAGCGGGTCGATGTCGGCGAAGACCGGCACGGCGCCGCACTGTGTGATGGCCTCGGCCGTGGCGATGAAGGTGAAGGGCGGTGTGACGACCTCGTCGCCCGGCTTGATCCCGCAGGCCAGCAGGGCGAGCTGCAGCGCCTCGGTGCCGGAGGCCACACCCACAGCGAAGGCGGCGCCGCAGTAGCCTCCCATTTCTTGCTCGAAGGCCTCCACTTCCGGTCCCCCTATGAATTGCGCGTTCTCAATCACGCGCCGCACCGCCCCGTCGATCTCATCCCTGATCGAGGCATACTGCGCCTTGAGGTCGACCATGGGTATGCTCATGCTTCACCCTCCGTTACCTTCTCGCTGTCTTTGTCGCCCTGCTTTTTATAGCGCCTGCCGCAGGACGGGCAAACGGCCGTTTGCGAACGGCCGAAATCGAGCTTGACGCCGCAGTTGCAGACCCAGCCGTTCTGCCGCGCGGGATTGCCGTAGTACATGGCGTGGTCGGGCACGTCTTTGGTGACCACCGCCCCCGCCCCGATGAAGGCGTAGCGGCCGATGGTGTTGCCGCATACGATGGTGGCGTTGGCCCCGATGGTCGCGCCGCGCTTCACCACCGTGGGCCGGTACTCATGCTTGCGCGATACGTGGCTGCGCGGATTGAATACGTTGGTGAAGACGCAGGAGGGCCCGCAGAATACGTCGTCCTCCAGAACCACGCCCTCGTATACCGAGACGTTGTTCTGCACCTTGACGTTGTCGCCGATGGTTACGCCTTTGCCGATATATACGTTCTGCCCGATATTGCAGTCCCGGCCGATCTTGACCTCGGGCATCACGTGCGCGAAATGCCATATCTTGGTGCCTTTGCCCACCTCAACCGGCCCCTCCACCAGGCTGGTCTCATGCGCGAAGTAATCCTTATCCTCAGCCCCGCAGGCCACGGCGCGCCCGCCCTGCTCCAGCGACTGCTGGCAGTAAGAGAGAACCTCCAGCACCTGCAGCCCTTTGCGGCCGTCCACGCGCGGACGGCAGCGCGTCTCGATCGAGTTGATGAAATCCTGGCACTCCAGCCTGAGCGGCTCCTGGACTTCGACCTCCACCGCCCGCGCCTGCTTCTGGTGCGGCACGGGCCTGTGCTCTATCCACTCGATCTCGTGGTCGTACAGCAGCAGCTTGTCCTTCGGCTCGGTGTCGTTGAAAACGGCCATCTTTTTATCGCCCACCACTACCAGCCGCTGCTCCTTGTATGGATGCAGCCAGCTCACGAAGATGTGCGCCCTGATGCCGCTTTTGAAGCTGAAATTGGTCATGGTCACATCGGCGATTTCGCGGTGCAGGTAGTAGCCGCCGTGCGCGGACACCTCCTGCGGCATATCTCCGGCCAGCAGCAGCATCACCGATATGTCGTGCGGCGCAAAGCTCCACAGCACGTTCTCCTCGGTGCGCAGCTTGCCCAAATTCAGCCGGTTGGAATATAAATACTCGATCTTGCCCAGCTCGCCCGCGTCCACCATCTGCTTGAGCCTGAGCACCACGGGATGGTACTCCAGCAGGTGTCCCACCATCAGGAGGCGATCATTTTTGTCGGCCAGCTCCACCAGCTCGCGTCCCTGCTCTATTTTAAGGGCCAGCGGCTTCTCCACGAAGACGTCCTTGCCCGCCTCCAGCGCAGCCCTGGCCATGGGATGGTGCAGCACGGCCGGCGCGGCGATCACCACGCCCTTCACTTCGTCATCCCGCAGCACACTGCGGTAATCGCTGCAGGTCTTTAAATACGGGTACTGCTGCTTGAATTTGCTCGTTACTGCAGGATCGGTGTCGCAGACCGTGTGCAGCGCGCCCAGCTCGGCGAAGTTTCGCACCAGGTTCTTGCCCCAGTAGCCGCTGCCGACCACTGCTATGTTGCGGCCCGCCTTATCCGAATCAGTCATCTATTCTCCCAGCCTTACGATATTTTTGCCGTTCATTTCGCGGGTGGCGCCGCGGGCGTCGAAGACCAGACGCGCGCCGCGCGCTATTTTTACATAATCATAGGCGCTGTGGTCGGTGGCGATCAATACGCAGTCGTACGATTTGAGCGAGCCGTAATCGAGCTTTACTGCGGCCTGCGGGCCGTCGGGCAGCAGTATCTGCGGGACGTACGGATCGTGGTAGTCCACGCGGGCGCCCCGCTTCTGCAGTATGGCGATGAGCTTGACGCAGGGCGAGGCATGCACGTCCGCCACGTCCTTTTTATAGGCCGCCCCCAGCACCAGTATCTTTGCGCCGCCCAGGCTGATGTCGCGGCTGTTGAGCGCCGCCGTGACCTGCGAGGCCACGTAGCCGGGCATGGACTCGTTGATGTCGGCCGCCAGCTCGATGAAACGCGTGTGGAAGTCGTACTCCAGCGCCTTGTCCGCCAGGTAGTAGGGGTCGAGCGGTATGCTGTGCCCGCCCGTGCCCGGCCCGGGGTAAAAGGGCATGTAGCCGAAGGGCTTGGAGGACGCCGCCCGTATCACCTCCCAGACGCTGATGCCCATCTTGTCGCAAAGCTGCGCCAGCTCGTTGACCAGCGCCACGTTCACACTCCTGAACACGTTCTCGAAGACCTTGGTCATCTCCGCCACCTCGGCGGAGGATACGGGCAGCACGGTATCGGCCACCCGGCTGTACAGCAGGCAGGCCAGGCGGGACGATTTCGCGTCGATCCCGCCCACTATTTTGGGTATCGATCTCATATCATGCGCGGCGCCGCCCGGGTCGGCCCTCCCGGGCGAGAAGGCCAGGAAGAAATCGCGCCCGGCCTTCAGTCCCGACCTCTCCAGTATGGGCAGCATCACCTCGCGCGTAGTGCCGGGGAAGGTGGTGCTCTCCAGCACCACGAGCTGCCCGTTCTTGAGATAGCGCGACACCTGCTCCGCCTCGTAGATGATGTGCGAGAGGTCGGGCTTGCGCGTGCGGGTGAGCGGCGTGGGCACGCAGACGCAGACGGCGTCGGCCTTTCTAAGCTGCGCATGGTCGGTGGTGGCTATGAGTTTGCGGGAGCGCACCAGTTTCCCCAGCAGCTTCTCATCCACGCCCGCTTTATAAGACCGCCCGCGGTTGACCAGGTCCACGCGCTTCTGCTGCAGGTCGATGCCCAGCACTTTGAACCCCGCGGACGCGAAGGCCGCCGCCAGCGGCAGGCCCACGTATCCCAGGCCTATGACGGCCACCGCCGCGGATTTATCACGTAATTTGCTCTCAAGCTGCGTCATTCTATATCCCGGGACCTCTTAAGAGGACGTACGCGGTATTTTATACGCAACGCAGGTAATAGACAAGTATCGGACATGAATAATCTGTCATTGCGAGTTTTTTACACCGTCATTGCGAGCGAAGCGAAGCAATCCTGTGTTCTGACCCATGGCGACAGCAGATTGCCACGTCGCCTTCGGCTCCTCGCAATGACGAGGGGTATAAATGGCCTCGCAATGACTACGCAGCCGCTATTCCCTTCGATACGCCACGAAAAACGCCGCCAGCACGCTCATGACCGCCAC
>JAQTLG010000079.1 GCA_028715025.1 Dehalococcoidia bacterium
TCGGATCCGCCGTCGGCTTCCTGGTTGGTGGTTGGGTAAGCAAGGACTATGGATGGCAGGCGGCCTTCTGGGCGCTGGCCGCCCCGGGTGTCATCTTCGGTATACTGGCCTGGTTCCTGCCGGACTACAAAATCCAAAAGGATACGCTACAAAAAGCCGGCGGAGGTAAAACAGCTTTAGCCACAACTCTTAAGGAGATGCTCAACATCAGGACGTTGCCAGTACTTTATGTCTCTGTGGCGCTGTCGATGTGTCTGCAACAGGGGACAATACCCTGGGTGACGGTACTGCTCAACCGGAATATGGGAATGGACAATGCTGTGGCTGCCACAGCCTCTTCAGGTATAGCCATGCTGGCCGTGATCTCAATGCCGTTGGGTGGTTGGGTGGCAGACCGTGTCTCGCGCCATAATCCGCGCAATAAAGTGCTGGTTATGGTGGCAGGGTTATGGGCATGCTCATTACTCATGGCGGCGGGCGCTTACCTGGGATCTATGCCGATATTTGTGGCCGGCGCTTTCTTCATCCCCTTCGGCGTCTCGGCTCAACTTAACACGGTTCAGGAGATTGTGCCCATCTACCGTCGGGCTACGGCCTGGGGCCTATATATGTTCGCCGGTTACTTCCTGGGTGGAATGTGGGGACCCATCATCATGGGGGCAGTCTCCGATGCAGCGGGCATACAGAACGCCTATATAGTTATCTGCGCAATCGGAATAGCCTCCTCGATCGGGCTGTTGTGGGCCTGCCGGCACTTCAATGCTGACTACCAGCGTGCCCGTGATGTGGACCGCTCCATGGGGTTGCTGGAAACAAGCCGATAACTACGTTGCTTAGCAGGGTATGTGCGGGCGCGGCTGCGGTGGCGCCCGTTAAATTTTCGGGCTCATTGTTTCATCTTTTTTCTTGAGCCGATTGGAAAATGGCGGCTATTATATTATGCTTATGGTATCACGAGGTAGACCATGGAAGTAGCTACATGGACTGTGGTTGGGCTGACGTTGGGTTGCCTGCCTTTTTCCTACTGGGTGGGCCGCGTGCTTTTACGCAAAGATATCAGGCGTTACGGTGACGGCAACCCGGGCGCCACCAATGTTTTTAATGCCGGTGGGCCTGTGCTGTATGTCCTGGCGATACTTTTGGACGCTTTCAAAGCGGCCTTGCCGGTGTGGCTTTCCCAGCAGGTCTCACATGTGACAGGGCTCGCAATGATACCGGTGGCGCTGGCGCCGCTGGTAGGCAACGTTTTTTCACCTTTTCTGCGGTTCAATGGGGGAACCGGTGTGGCTGTGGTCTATGGCACATGGCTGGCGCTGACCGGGTGGCAGGGGCCTGTAATTGTTGCTGCTTCCTTCGGGCTCCTCTTTATTTTTATCAGGGAAACTCCCTGGTGCGTGATCATCGGGATGACCATGGTCACTGTTTTTTTATTGATCGCGCAGTACCCGTACTATATGGCGATTGTGTCTACTGGGCAGGCAGTGCTTATGGGATACAGGCGCAGTCAGAGCTTTACACACTGGCCGAAGATGCAGAAATGGGTCAACGTGCTATCAGGCAGGAATAAGACAGATACGCCTCTGCAATCCTGACGCATTTGCCGGCGCCTGTGATATGACAGGCACTTCAATTATTTCAATACGGGTTAATCTATTCTTTGTCCCATAGAGTGCGTGTATCCTTGAGCACACCGACCACGGGATCAAGCAGCCTTTCCCTGACCAGGGTCCGCATTTCTTCGTGGGTGGCGATGTATTCCGCCAGGGGAGGGCTGCAGTGGTAATAAGTATCCACCGCCCACCGACCCGGCTCACTCTTTATCAGAACATGGTCGCGGAAAGAACGCAGCGTATCGAGCTCGGCCGCTGTCTGGCTGCCGTAGGCCGCAGTGGCGATAAAGCAGCTGAACGGTCCTATCTTCCACTTACTCTGTGAGTCTTCGTCGTCCGATCCTTTAATCTTGCGGGAGATGGTATCTTTGCCGCCCCTGCCGTCCTGGACCTCGAGCTGCATAACGTGTCCGCCCGAAGGAATCTTCCATTTCCACTGCGCCTGGCCTGTGTACTGGGACAGAAGGTCACCGTCGAGATACCAGGAGTAGCTCAGCTTGTCGCCGTCGGTGTCTGTTGACTGGCTGATCACCTGAACAGTCTGTCCCACCTGCGGTTGTGGGGGATTAAAAGTAAAAGCGGCTTTAGGAGGATTATTGGCGCCGGGAACAGGCTGCGGGCTGGGACTTGGCTGCGGCGCCTGTGTGACCGATACCTGCGTCTGATAGAAATTTAATGCTCCGTTGCTGTCAGCTACCTGCAGGCCGATTGTGTGCGTTCCCACCGTTGGATTCTGGTAAATACAATAAGGCTGGTTAGCGTACTGTGTCATGGCTATGCCATCAATAGTCCAGGCGTAGGTGAGCATGTCTCCGTCAGGATCAGTGGACTGGCTGCTGGCCACGATGTTACTGGTCGTCTGTGGTGATTGCGGCGTTACAGTGAAGTAGGCGGTCGGTGGCCGGTTGGTATTTGGTGTTGGCTGAGGTGGTACAGGTTGCGGGGGCTCAACAGAGTCCACGAAATACTGAGTCTGGGCCGTGGCCGTGCCGCCCTTGCTGTCAGCTACTGTCAGCACGGCAGCATGATAACCGGCAGCCTGGCCGGGGAGAATACAGTAAACCATATTGTTGTACTGAGTTAATTGCGATCCATCAATCGACCATGTGTAGGAGAGACTGTCTCCATCCGGGTCATAAGACTGACTGCTTATGATAATTGTATCGGCAGTAGTTGGAGATTGCGGTATCACCGTAAACTGCGCCACCGGTTTCTGGTTGGCAGGCGGGATTATTTCATCAGATCCCGTCAGCGTGCCATCCCACGGTCCCATCCAGGAGCAGTCGGAATACTTCCAGTCGCCCTTGAACGAGTTCCCGTCTTCCGACATGACGAATAAAAAGGCGCCTGCATCCTTGGGCGCAGAGTAAGAGGGCGACCTCGACCATGTTCCGCTGAAATTGCGGCCGTTTATCGTGCCGTCCAGTTTGCCGTTATTTGTGGTATATGTGCCGGTGGCCGAAGTGCCATATACTGTTATCTCCATGGTGCCCCAGTCCGTGTTCCAGGTGCCGCCCCAGTTGTATAGCGCTAAGGGGTCAGCCTCAAATCCAATTTTTAGCAGACCTTTGCGCGTGCCGGACCAGTCGTTTTCGTACCAGCTGCCGGTAGAACCGTAGCGCCAGCGGCCGGTGATTTTCTGGTGTTCGGGGCTCATTGTCAGCTCAACATCTCCGGCATCATTGGGGGGGCTGTAGCTGGGAGACTCGGACCACCAGCCCGTAAATGTATCGCCGGATACGGTGCCGCTGATTTTACCGCTGTCATGTGAATAGATGCCGGAAACCTGGTTTCCGTTCTGGGATAAGACCATAGTGCCCCATCTCGTCTCCCAGGTGCCTGCCCAGGGCCCCGATACCGGAGTGGGAGTAGGAGAAGGTGTAGGAGAAGGTGTAGGCGTAGGTGTAGGTGTAGGTGTTGGTGTTGGGTTTGGTTGCCCTGCCCTGGTACCTATGATATCGCCGTCCCAGTCGCAGGAGCCGTACCTCCATTGCCCTTCGATCTTTTTACAGCCCGGCTGTATAGTGAAAATGAAGTCACCGGCATCATGTGGGGGTTGGTAGGTAGGCGCCTCCGACCATGTGCCCATGGCTATATTACGGTCAATCACCGTACCATCGACCCTGCCGCCCTGGTAATTATAGGTACCTGTAAGCTTGTTGCCGCTTTGTGTAAGGGTCAAATCTCCGAAGTCGGTATCCCATACACCGGTGAACTCGCATGCCCACGATGAAGGAATAATGGGCGTCGGTGTAATATCGGGAGATGGTGTGGGAGTGGGCATAATGGGTTCGGGTGTAATATCAGGCGTTGGCGGGATATATGGTGGTGGTGTGGGTGTAGGGGTGGGCGTGATCGGCTGTGGAGTAACCGAGCCTGACCGGGTTCCGGTTACTGTGAACCTGTCGTCCCATACCCCATAGTGATATTCGCCTATGAATAATCCGGTGAAAGCGGTGCCGGAACTGTTCAGCGAAAGCTTGACCTGGCCATTAACATGTGGATGCTGACTCGGATTATTCCAGGTGTTGGACCAGGTCCCGGTGAGATTATTGCCGGATGTGGTGCCTGTAAGTTGCCAGCCGTAATAATCGGAAGTGCCGGTTACCTGGCTACCGGATTGGGTAAATACCATATCAAACTCATAGGAATTGATGGTCCCGTATTCCATGATGGTCCATGTAGTATGCCAGGTGCCTCCCCAGTTTCCCTCGGGGCGGGTACCGTCAGCAGATACGGGTATACCAGGCAACACAATGCTTGATATCAGGAGCAGTACCGGCAAAAGCTTCAGGATGAAAGTGGACAATTTCATAATCCTCCTCCAATATAACCGGGTCGTAGACCCTTCCTCAATAGGCAGGTGAAATCGGTGGTAAAATATCTCTAACAGTTAGAATACCAGAAAAAGTCTGCAGATAATAGTCTCATTGCCGATATGCCGATGGACAGGCTGGAATATCTGGCTGCTAAAGATTATGTTGTCAGGCTGGATACGGCTGTGCGGCAGTCGCTACCGCTGTGTCCGGTTATCGATTATTGACCTGTCCACGTTGAAAATAAGAGCCGGTTGACTTATCATTTGCTGACGGTGAACAGCCGATTATTATAGGAATCAATATTTCAGGAGGGTAATCTTGTGTTTGAGCTCAGTCAATTTTCACTGAAGGGCAAAACAGCTATAGTTACGGGCGGGGGCCGCGGCATCGGCAAGGCGATAGCCGTCGGCTTCGCCAAAGCGGGGGCCAAAGTTGCGATCACCAGCCGTAAGATAGCTGACCTCGAATCAACTGCCGCTGAGATCAAGACATTTGGAGGCGAGGCCTATCCCATCCAGGCGCATCTCGGGAAAATGGAAGAGATACAGAAGATGGTAGCAACCGCCATGGAAAAGCTGGGAGGTCGCATCGACATACTGGTGAACAATGCCGGCGCCAGCCCCGCTATGGCCAGCGTACTTGAATCAGACGAACGCCTCTGGGAAACGATTATGAACGTGAACCTCAAAGGCATGTATTTTACCAGCCAGGCCGTTGCCAATATAATGAAAAAGCAGGGAGGCGGCAAGATCATCAATGTTGCTTCCGTAGATGGCTTCAAGCCCGAGCCGGCGGTCAGCATATACTCCATATCCAAGGCGGGAGCACGCATGATAACCAAAGCTTTCGCTGCTGAGTTAATTCCCGACAATATCCAGGTTAATACAATCGCTCCGGGTCCCATTGAAACCAAGATGATGAATTCGCACTGGGCTCATCTCCCACCGGAGGACGCAAAGAAAACGCACGATATGGTGGCCGGCATGCTCCCATCGGGTCGCATCGGGGATCCCGATGAGATCGCAGGAGCCGCTATCTACTTTGCATCGTCGGCTTCCAACTACACTACGGGCACAGAGATCGTTATAGACGGCGGACTGCTGATCAGCAGTATGCAACCTCCCATGACAGCGCATTAAAGAATTTAAGTGAAACAGGCGGTAGCGGCTATACTTAATGGTAGGGTGGATGATGCAGGATATTAAATACCTTTTCGAGCCACGTTCAGTGGCTGTGGTTGGCGCGTCTTCCAAAGTTGGCAAGCTGGGACACACAGTGGTCGACAACCTGGTATCCAGCAGATACCGGGGTAAGATATATCCTGTCAATCCGGCCGGTGGGGAGATATTGGGGATACCTGTCTTTCACGACATAAACTCGATACCCGGCGAGATAGACCTGGCTGTAATTATCATACCGGCGGCAGCTGTCTTTGACGCCGTCAGGGGCTGCGCTGATAAGGGAGCCAGGTTTGCAGCAATAATCAGTTCAGGCTTCTCGGAGATCGGCAATAGCGGGGAAGAGAGAAAGATCGTAGATTATGCGCGGGCGCATAATATGCGTGTGTTAGGCCCCAACATCATAGGCATTTATTCATCTGCAGCTCCGATGAACGCCACTTTTGGACCGGGTGACATACAGGCGGGCAACGTGGCGATCGTCACACAGAGCGGGGCGTTGGGCGTAGCAATGATAGGTAAAACCAGAGTGGAGAATATCGGGCTTTCAGCTATCGTATCCCTGGGCAACAAAGCGGATATGGATGAGGTGGAGATCCTGAATTACCTGGCGGCTGATAGCAATACAAAGGTCATCATGATGTATATCGAAGGTGTAACACACGGAGAGAGCCTGGTCGATGTGTTGAGGAAGACTACTAAAATCAAGCCTGTAGTGGTGGTCAAGTCGGGCAGGTCGAAGCGCGGTGCCATGGCTGCGGCTTCGCATACGGGGTCACTGGCAGGTGTGGACAAGGTATTCGACGATATAGCCAGACAATGCGGGGTAACACGGGCAGAAGGTATACAGGAGGCGCTGGAGTGGTGTAAATATCTGGCCAGCATACCGGAGCCACAGGGCGACGATGCGGTAATTATCACCAACGGCGGCGGCATCGGAGTATTAACGGCGGATGCCTGCGAGAAATATGACATTAACCTTTACGATAACCTGCCGGATATGAAAAAGATCTTTGCAGACGTTGTGCCGGTATATGGATCCGCCAAGAATCCGATAGATATAACGGGGCAGGCCACAGCCGAAAACTATCTCACCGCTATCAATGCAGCCCTGGGGAATAAGCACATTGATTCGATACTTTGCCTGGGTTGTGAATCGGGTGTTTTCGAGCCTGACAGGTTTGCCATTCAGGCCGAGCAGCTATTTCAGGCGGGCAAAGTCAGCAAGCCTCTGATATTTTCTTTTGTCGGCGGGGCAGCGGTGGAGGACACTATACAACGTCTAAAAATACAGGGCATACCCATCTTTAACGATGTGCTGATCGCAGTTTCCTGCCTTGGAGCGGTCTACTATAACCATCGCCAGAAGAACGAACCCCCGGCAATATATGAAAACGTCGAAATTGATGAGGCGGCGATAAAGGATGTGATAGATGCGGCTCGCAGGGACGGCCGGCGCTCTCTCTTCTCGTATGAAGCGCGATCGATAATGCGTGCCGTCGGAATAGCCACGCCTGCGGGCAATATTGCTCACACGCCGGAAGAGGCCGTTGGCTATGCTCAGGATATCGGGTATCCGGTGGTAATGAAGGTTGTTTCCAGGGATATCGTGCATAAAAGCGATGCCGGAGGGGTCGCCCTGGACATCGAGAATAAGGAAGAAGTGACCGATGCCTACGAGGCGATACTGGCAAACTGCCGGCGATTTAATCCTGACGCACGGATCGAAGGTATCGAGGTGTCCGAGCAGGTGAAACATGGGATAGAGAC
>JAQTLG010000080.1 GCA_028715025.1 Dehalococcoidia bacterium
GTATACATGTCTGATCCGTATTCTGCCAAACCCTGGCTCAAACACTACGATGCACATGTCCCGGCGAACCTTAACTATCCATGGATGTCCTTCATCGATATGGCCCGCAGGAGTTTCCGCGAAGTGCCTGACCGGGCGGCCATGATCTACATCGACACAGTCATCAGCTTCAAAGAGCTGGACGTCATGTCCAACAAATTCGCCGGTTTCCTGCTTGACAGGGGCGTTAAGCAGGGCGATGTTGTCGGATTGAACATGCCCAATATTCCTGCTTACCTCATCTGTTTCATAGGCGCACAGAAAGTCGGCTGCATTACGACCGGAGTCAGCCCGTTACTCACAGAACACGAGCTGGAGCACCAGCTTAACGACTCGGGGGCCAAGGTGCTGGTGACATTCGATGTCAACCTGCCGCGGGTCAACGCCGTGATCGCCAAGACAACGGTCAAAACATTGGTGGTGGCCGGCGTTTTCGACTTCATGGGCCCCGTAGACTGGAAGGCGCCTGCAGGCGAGGTTAAAAAACAGGACGGCATCGACGTATTCAATCACATCGACATACTCAAGAAATACCCGGACAAAGAGATCAATACCTGGGTGGACCGTGACTCGGATTGCCTGATGCAGTATACGGGCGGGACAACGGGACCCTCCAAGGGCGCCGTGCTGACCAACCGCAACATCACGCACCAGATAATGCAGTGGGTGGTCTGGACCGAAAGCAAGATCGGCGAGGAGTTGGGTGTATCCGCATTCCCGCTCTTCCACCAGGCCGGGCTGCTCTATGCCTTTGTCGGCCTGTCCATCGGTATGACCCAGGTGCTTATACCCAATCCCCGTGACGTGGCGTTTATAGTTAACCAGATCAAGAAGTACAGGCCCACAGTAGTAGCCAATGTACCCACCCTTTTCATGGAGATGATGAAGAACTCGGACTTTCAGAATATGGACCTTTCCTTCGTCAAGTTCTACGCCAGCGGAGCGGCGCCCTTCCCGGCCGAGCTGATCAAGCAGTTTTATGAAATCGTGGGAGATAACAAGCTGATCGAGGTCTACGGCATGACGGAGACCAGCCCATTGATAACATGCCAGCCATACCTGGGTAAAAAGAAGGTCGGATCGGTGGGAATGCCGCTGCCCGATACCGAAGTCAAGCTGGTCGATCCGGCTACCGGCGAGCTGGCCAAGCTGGGAGAGCCGGGTGAGTTCTGCGCCCGCGGCCCGCAGATCATGAAAGGCTATCATAACAAACCCGATGAGACGGCCAACTCCATACGTGAGGGCTATATGCACACCGGTGATGTCGCGACTATGGATGAGGATGGCTTCTTCTACATCGTCGACCGTCTTAAAGATATGGTCTCCGTCAGCGGTATGAAAGTCTTCACACGCGAGTTGGACGATATTTTAGCCCAACACCCGGACATATCCATGTGCGCATCGGTGGGCGTGCCTGACCCCGGCAGGGAATTCACAGAGATCGTTGCCTCGGCTATCGTGCTCAAGCCGGGCGTGGAGCCGAACGACGCCACCCGTCAGTCCATCACCAGCTTTATGCGCGAGAAGGTTGCTCCCTACAAGGTACCAAAGCAGATCATATTCATGGATGAGCTTCCTTTGAGCGCCGTGGGCAAGATACTTAAACGCGAACTGAGAGAGATACTCAAGGCTAAGAAATAGCGCCTGGTTGCTTGCAGCAGGGCGGGTGCATTATACTTGCCCTGCTGCAAATGTTCGGCCGGATAAAGACTCCTATCTTTGTATCTCTCATACTGCTGGTTACCGCAATATGCCTGACCTGCTCCCAGCAGCCGCAGATGCAACCCGCCTCTTTCCAGGTCGTATCTCTGGGTGTTACACCTGAACAGGTACTGGCCGGAGAGGAAGCTGCTGTAATTGCCCAGGTGACCAACACGGGCGGACTGCCAGGCAATTTCACAGCCGAGCTCACCATGAACGGCGAAAAGGTGGCCGCCAGGACCATCACTATCCAGCCGGAAAAGATCGCTAAAGTTACCTTTAATGTCTCCAGGGATAAGCCAGGGATCTATAAAATCCAGCTCGACAGCGCCAGCACTATACTGACCGTTACGGCTGTAGAAGAGAGGGATATAGAGCTTAAATACGATAGCGGTGTCTCGCAGGATGCCCTTTGGGCGGGCTACAATAACGGCTTCCTTATCCACTTCTCTCCCCCGGCCAAGCCTTTCATACTTAAAAAAGTAAGCATCTGCGGCGGCATCTATGGCGTGGCCTGGGAAGGCAAAACCTTTGAGCTTTCCGTCCTGGACATGTTTAATACTCCACTCTACAAACAGGTATATGCCATCGCCAAATTTCCTGTCAAAGGCGCCTTTCCCTATCAGGAGCCGTCCTGGGTGGATTTCGACATACCGCCGCTTCCCCTTGAAAACGATTTCCAGGTTTACCTGTTCACCGGCACAGGCATGCACAAGGGCATACATGTAGGTGTGGACGACAGCATCATCAACGAGCACTCCGACCTGGCCAGCGGGCGGCCTCCTAACATCTCGCCGGTGGACATAGACACTTTCTATAATTCGACGTTCTGGTACAGCGACCGCAGCAAGGTCAACTGGATGATACGGGCCACCGGCAGCGCACGCATGCCTGTAGAGTAAACAGCTCTGTGGACACGAACGTGCTCCACGAAGGAGTGATATAGTCTTTTTACTAAACTTGAACACATCTTTTGTGACGCAACAGCTATCGTGTTAGAATGCTTCATATCGTTTTGCCGTGGAGGTCGTAATATGAAGAAATGGGTCATCGTCGTACTATGTATACTAGCCGTCATCGTTATACTGGGAGCCGTCATCGCCATCAGGACAATGACGTTCAGCTCCAAACAGCTGCCTGTCGGCGACAAAGTAACCTACAATATTGATAAAAACCAGGCTGCGCAGCGGCTGTCGGACTCGATCAAATTCAAGACTGTTTTCAACGAGGACATCTCGAAGGTGGATTACGAGCCGTTCGCCAAAATGCAGGAATACCTCAAAAAGAGTTATCCCCTGGTATACTCGAACTTGGAAGTGAAGGTGATCAACGGCTACGGCCTGCTCTATATATGGAAGGGCAGCGATCCCCAGAAAAAGCCAATCCTGCTGCTGGCCCACCAGGATGTCGTACCGGCCACTGATGAAGGATGGACCTACCCACCCTTCTCCGGCACAATCGCCGATGGCTATATCTGGGGCCGCGGCACGCTGGACGATAAATGCACGCTGCTCGGCATGCTGGAAGCCATGGAATACCTGATAAAGGAAGGTTTTCAACCCACGCGTTCCATATATCTGGCCTCGGGCTTTGACGAAGAGATAACCGGCATGCAGGGCGCTGGCAAGATCGCACAATACTTTAAGGAGCAGGGCCAGGATTTCGAGATGATCACAGACGAGGGTGAAGTCATTATCAGCGGGGCTATACCAGGCGTCTCGGTGCCGGTCGCGCTTATCGGCATAGCCGAAAAAGGTTACCTTAATCTGGAGCTTTCGGCCGAATCCGAGGGGGGACATTCCTCTATGCCGCCCAGGCAAACGGCAGTGGGTATCGTAGCTGCCGCTATAGACAAACTGGAGAAAAATCCATTCCCCGGCAACCTGGCAGGCCCGGCGTCATGGATGTTCGATTACCTGGGTCCGGAGATGACACCCTTATACAAAACCATCTTCGCTAATATGTGGCTGCTGGGACCAGTCATTGAAAGCCAGTTGGCTTCATCACCTCCCACCGACGCGACGCTGAGAACGACCACAGCGCCCACCATGATGCAGGGTAGCCAGCGCGAAAATGTCCTTCCCTCACGAGCATCGGCCGTGATTAATTTCCGTCTCATGCCGGGAGATACCATTGAGAAGGTAATGCAGCGCGTTATCAAGGTGATAGACGACCCGCGCGTCAAGGTTTCGCAATACGGGCAGGGCGCGACGGAGGCATCGCCGATCTCCGGCACGGATACCTGGGCCTTCAAGACCTTCAACCAGACCATCAGGGACGTCTTCCCCGAGGCGTTGGTCACGCCGGCTCTGGTCAACTCGGCTTCGGACGCTTCCCGCTACGTCGGCCTCTCCCCCAACATCCTACGCTTTCTGCCACAGAGGTTCACCAGTGAGGAACTATCTATGCTCCACGGCGTTAACGAGCGTATCTCGGTCGACAACTACGGCGAGATGATCGATTTCTATATCCAGTTGATAAAGAATTACTGCCAGTGATACTAGGGCGGGCGCACTTGAAAATGCGCCCGCCTATTTATTGCCGTTTTCCTCTAAAAATAGCCTATAGCATTTTATTGAGTTGCCGTATTATCTCATCCTTATGCTCCGCCACGTAAGCGCAGCCGGGCTCATTTCCGCATTTCCTGCACTGCAAGTCGTAGGCGGAATTGATCGCCCCACAGGACGGGCAGGCATAATGCTCCAGCATCTCCCCATACCATGTCTCGGGACCGGCATCCCGGATGCGATCCAGGGAGCTCCACAGCTCGATCCTGTGCGGCATGGCGCACTGGAAATCCTTCAACTCCTGGCATGGATATGATTCACAACTGCCGCAAAACTCGATCCCCTTTTCAGCAGCGCACCTGGCCATTTTGCAGATATCGCGACAGTAAAAAGAGCGTGATTCAGAGCGGCATCCGCCGCAGCGGACCTCCTCCAGCGGGAGCTTGAATCTCTCAGCCAGGAATTGGAGCCTCTGCGGATCTTCCTGGGTCCCGATGAAAAGGGTGCAGGAAGGGCAGAAGAGGCCGCATACCGCCGCTGTCTTACTGTCATACGCAACGTTTTTTTTATTCATTGAAAAATCTCCTGACAATACTCTGTCATTATAAATTCACCCTCAGCAATCTGATTCATTGTTGCTGCTCTCTGACCGGCACGGTTGATTCACAGGGCACGCCCACCGAGCACAGACCACAGCCGTAGATGAATATATGGTAATTTCTATTGCAATATGCCAGCGTTTTCGAAACCCGCTGGTAGCAGGCTTCCTTGTCATGCCCTTGCTCTCCGATAGCCCCGACGGGACACTTGGTAGCGCACTTGAGGCACTCGGCGCCGTTGTGCTGTAGACAGCCCGCGTGGATATTACCCGGCCTTGACCTGTTGGGCTGCAGCTTCAGATTCACGATAAAACTGCCGCAGCGGTGCGCCGCGCCTTTCTGCGTAATGAGGAAGTCGTGCATCCCGAATGTCCCCAGGCCGGCCGCATACGCGATGTGGCGGTGCGACCATGGCGAGGCCCATCCTACAGCGGGGTAGCGCTGCTTCCTGAAAAGCGGTGTCACATCCGGGGAAACAGCCAGTATCCCCCTCCCCATCAGGTAGGTTACGATCTCCCTGACCATAGCCTGACTGAATATTTCACCCAGCAGCCTTGTCTGCGCCCAGCGCTCGGACGGCCACTCGCTCATCGCAGCATTCTCGCTCTTCGTCATGCCCGTTATGGGCAGGATGAAGGAAACGACACTGAGGTCGGCGTCAGCGGGAGCGGGTACGCCGTTTTTGCCGGCCTGCCATGCCATGATAGAGGCGGGTGTAAAATGGTGAGGCCCGATGATCCGCTTGAAATCAGCTAATATAGGATCATCCCCGTGCACGAAACCTACCAGCGGCGCATCGAACATCCTCTCGCCTTCGAAAGGGTATTCCATGCTGTTCATGGGATGGCTTTCCACCTTACGGGCTATGGTGTCGATGAACCACTGCTCGTCGATGACCGGATCGTCCGCAGCAAGCAGATAATCTTTGTTGAATACCGGCTGTGGAGGATGCCCTAAACCGCGCATCTCACCTATGGCGCTTTTGATGCCCCTGGTGTCGCTGATCAGTGAAAGCAGCCTGTACCCTTTACGGATCCCCATCTCTCTCCCGCCGTAAAATATTCCCCCGGCCCGGTGTATATTCTACTCCAGCTTCCGCAGGTCAACCCGCAATACCTTGCCCAGTATATTCTTGGGCAGCGCTTTGGTAAACTGCACCTTGCCCGGTGTCTTAAAAGAGGGCAGATACCGTTTACAGTGCTCTATTATCTCAGCCTCGCTGCATTGCTCACCCTCTCTGAGCACGATGAACGCTTTTATCTCCTCACCGTATATCCTGTCCTTGACTCCCACACAGCCCGCTTCCAGCACCTTGGGATGCCTGCAGACAACCTCTTCAACTTCCCTGGGCGAAACGTTTTCTCCTCCGCGGATGATAATATCCTTCTTTCTATCAGTGATATAGAAGTAGCCATCCTGGTCCATGTAACCTATATCGCCGGTATGCAGCCAGCCGTTTTTAAGCGTCTCGGCCGTCTCTTCCGGCATATTCCAGTAACCTTTCATTACAGACGGTCCCCTGATAACCATCTCCCCCCTGCTTTCAGGCGGCAACTCGTGATCCTGTTCGTCGAATATTTTCATTGTGTTGCACTTGAGCATGTTGACGCCGATGGAACCGATCTTTGGAGGGCGCGTGGTGGGATTGCCCGCTGTCAGAGCGCCGGACTCCGTCAGGCCCCAGCCCTCGTGTATGTGGACGCCGGTCTTTTCCTTCCACTTGGATGCGATGCCCGGGTCGAGCGCCGCAGCTCCCGAGTTGCAGTATTTGAGTGAACTGAGGTCATATTTATCGAAGTCGGATTGGTCCAGCATATGAACGTACATAGTCGGCACCATAGCGATGTACTCGATACGCATCTCATGGATGTATTTAAGCGCCGCCGCCGGATTCCACCATTTCATTACCACATATCTGGCCCCGACCAGATTGCCGAAATTCATAAAAGACAGGCCGTACGAATGGCATAGCGGCAGTACTGCCAGAAATAATACTTGCCGGTCGTGTCCGGTAACCACCTGTCGAGTCTCTTCGATCTGGTAAGTTACCTTGTTAAGATCCCTGTGTATATTGGTCAACGTAGTGGGAGAACACATGGCTGTAAAATCGGCAAAGCAAACCGCGTTTATCCACAGCGAGAAGTGGGTGTGCATTACGCCCTTGGGATTCCCGGTCGTGCCGGATGTGTAGATGAGCGCCGCCAGGTCGTCCGAATCCATCTCCTCCACCTTCAATTCACTGCTGGAGCTATCCATCAGCTTTTTCAGGGAGATGGTATCCGGCTCATCGTCTTTATCAATCAGGATTATGTTCTTGAGACCCGGAGCATTTTTCTGCGCCTCTCTGATCCAGGGCAGGTAATCGGACGTCGTAATGGTCACCCCGGCGCCGCAATCCCTGTAAATGTGGGATATCTGGTCCGGCCGCAATATGGGATTCATGGGAACGGCGATGGCGCCGATTTTATAGGCGGCATTGAACGCACAGCCGATCTCCGGGCAGTTCGGCAACTGAGTGACCACACGGTCT
>JAQTLG010000081.1 GCA_028715025.1 Dehalococcoidia bacterium
TAAAACAGGCATCCTATATTCTTGCAGCAGTAACCATTGCAGCGAGGGCAGATATCCGTCACGGCCTTATTCATGATACCGACCAGCCTGGCTATGCCGGGTCCGAAAAGCTCGCTGAACTCACTATCCGTTAAAAATATCTTCGTATTAAGCTTGCCATTTATCATACGTAATTTCCGATCATATCGTCATTGTCCAAATCTGACAGCGCCGCCTTTAAAGCTAATATTTTAAAACATGCCCCAATATCATCAGCTATTCACTAATATATTTAAAATCCGGGGGAAAGCCTCGCGCTGGGTGGCGCTTCCCAGCTCGGCCATAGCCTGCCTGCTTAATCGCCTCCTGTGATGTACAACGCCGGCGTCGACGGATCCTTCAGTTCGGATATTCAGCCGGTTTTACGCGATGAGCTTTGCAGTGACCTCAGCTCCTCGATCATATTGGTATAGTTATAGGCCTGTTCCTCGTTTATCAGCCCCTTCTGAATCAGATCGGCCAATGACTGGTTGAGCGTCTGCATCCCTTCCTTGCGAAAAACCTGAATCTGGCCGTAAAGCTGGTGTATGCGGCCCTCGCGAATGGTATTCCTGATCGCGTTATTACTGAGCATGACTTCGCAGGCCGGGACCATCCCACCATCACCCTTGGTGGGGATGAGGAACTGGCAGATCACGGCCACCAGTATCTGAGACAGCTCATTCCTGATCTGCTCCTGCTGCCTGTCAGGGAACATATCGAGGATGCGGTTGATCGTCTGGGCGGCATCGATGGTATGCATGGTGCCCATCACCAGGTGCCCTGTTTCCGCCGCCCTGATGGCCGTCTGCATGGTTTGGATATCACGTATCTCCCCCACCACGATCACATCGGGATCATGCCTAAGGGCATGAACCAGGGCAACATCGAAAGATTCGGTATCGTGTCCAACATTACGCTGGACTATCAGGCACTTTTTGTTCTTGAATACATACTCAATCGGGTCTTCGATGGTTATTATATTACGTTGAACATTCTGATTGAGGTATTCCACCATGGCAGCGATGGTCGTCGATTTGCCGCTGCCCTTTGCCCCCGTAATAAGTATCAGCCCCGACCGTTTCATGGCCAGGTCTTTTATCACCGGCGGAAGGTTCAAATCCTCCAGTGGGGGGATGCTATAGGGGATTATCCTGACTGCTATGCTGAGTGTGGATCGCTGCTGCATTACGTTAATCCTGCAACGGGTATAGTCTTTGACGCTGAATTCGAAGTCCAGTTCATGCCGTACTGCAAAAGATTTCCTCTTCTCGGGGGTGGTAATCTCCTCGAAAAAAAGCTCGACGTCCCTTGGAGTCAATGGCGCCATATCCGGTATGGGGATTAAAGCCCCGAAGATCCTCACCGTCGGAGGTGATCCCACCCTCAGATGCAGGTCTGAGGCGTGGTTATCTATGGCTATTCTGAGCAGATCCTGTATTCCCATCTGGCCTTCCTATCCTCACTTTTCCGTTCATTATTGTATAGATAAAGGTTTCAATTATCAATTGGTAATGTCCCCGCCTGCAATATATAATTCCACACGATGCCCAAACGCACCTTTAAAGTGCCCAACCGGATTTGGTATGGGAACGGCCGCATGAACCTGCCGTCGCCGGTCATTTGAACATACTGAGCGAGGTTAACCATGTCTGACAAAATCGAACTGCTGGAGAGATTTAAAACCGAAGCCGCCCTTAGCGGCGCGCAAGTAACGCTGGCATCATCGGCTGATCAGGCGGTCGACTTCGTGTTGGGCCTGGTCAAAGACAAGGGGATCACAACGGCGGTCAAATCAGCCTCCCCCATCGCAGAAAGGCTTGATCTGGCTGCACGGCTAACGAAAGCCGGTGTCAAGGTCATGGAAACATCGATCGCACAATGGGCCGCCGGACTGGCCAGGGGAAAGGACGTGCCCATGGATAAACTGGCCGAGCTCATCTCAGCCGTTTCGGGCGAAAAAGTTCCGCCCGAGCCGGAGGCCATACTGCGGGTAGCCCGCCGCATAATGAAAGACATGTACGCAGGGGCCGGGCTGGGCATCACCGAGGCGGACTTCGGCATCGCTGAAACAGGCACTCTGGTAACGCTGGAAAACGAGGGCAATGCCCGCCTGGCAGCGGCTCTGCCCCGGCTGCATCTGACCCTGCTCGACGGCACACACATAGCCAGCAGCCTGGCGGACGCAGCCGAGCTTATCAAAGGATCATCCGGCGGAATACCCGGACACAAGCTACCCACCTTCATTACGTACCTGACCGGGCGCAACACGACCGCCGATATACCCGGAGCCATCTTCGCCCGCGCCCAGGGCCCGGCTGAAGAATATATATTGATATTAAAAGCCTGATTACCCATCGGCTACAGGATCTCTCATGTCGGGAAAATTAAGAAAACAGGTCAGGCAGGCGCTAGCGGACGAAACTCTGCAGGCAGCCCTGAGCCGATTCACCATGCTGACCAAATTCGGCCGCCAGATGGGTATGACCGGCATCGATTTCGAAGCTCTGCGGCAGGACTTGCACAAAAGAAAAGCCAGGGCCATAGACAACCTTCCTACGTTGATTAAGGAGTTCAAAGAAAACGCCTCGGCCGCGGGCGTCGTTATCTCCGAAGCCGAAAACGCCGGGCAGGTCAATGACTACATAGCCGGGCTGGCCCGGCGGCGCGGTATCAGGCATATTATCAAGTCCAAGTCCATGCTGACCGAGGAGATCGGGCTGCGCCATCACCTCGAACATCTCGGCATCCGTGTCGATGAAACCGACATTGGAGAAAGGATAGTCCAGCTCGCGGGAGAAAAGCCCGCGCACATCGTCGGTCCCGCCATACATAAGACGACCGAGCAGATCGCCTTCCTTTTCACGGAGCTGCTGGGCGAACAGATCAGCTCGGAATCGCAGCCGCTTCTGGATACGGTGCGCGGGTCCCTGCGCCAGTCCTACCTGGATGCGGATATGGGCATATCCGGCGCTAACATAGCTATAGCCGAAACAGGCACCATCGTTATACTGACCAACGAAGGAAACGGCCAGATCGTGACCACGCTGTCCCCCCTGCAGGTCGCCGTCGTGGGTATAGAGAAGATCATGCCCGGTTTTGAGGATGCCAACGCGGTCCTCAGGCTGCTCAGCCGCAGCTGTGTGGGCACCAAGATGACCGTCTATACCTCTTTTATCACGGGAACAGGCCGGGCCGGTGCAATTTCAGGCACGCAACTGTCCGGCGGCCAGGGGCCGCGTGAGCTTCACATCGTGCTGGTGGACAACGGCCGCAACCGGATGAGGGATTCGGACGATTTCAGGGAAGCTCTTTATTGCATCAAGTGCGGCGTCTGCCTCAACGTCTGCCCAGTCTTTGCATCGCTGTCCGGGCAAACCTACGGCCACGTATACCAGGGGGGCATAGGCACTATCCTTACCGCTTTTTATCACGACCGGAAACGCTCTCGGGATCTCTCTGAGATGTGCCTGGGATGCATGTCCTGTAAATCCGTCTGCCCCGCCGGCATCGATATACCCGGCCTGATTCGCAAGATGCGCGCTCAGCACGTGCGGGAACAGGGACTTCCGGCCGGAAAAAGACTGGCCTACGGCACCATTCTGAAGCATCCCTCACGGCTGGAAAGTGCTGTCAGGGCTTGCGCAAAGCTGCAGGAGCCCTTCCTCGATGCCGATTCCATGATCAACAGGCTGCCGTACCCGCTGAGCTTCATAACCGATACCATCAGCCTGCCGGGGCTGAATACCAACCTGCTTCGCAGCCGCATGATAGGATACGCATCCCCCGCACCCGGAAAAGCGCCTAAAGTGGCTTTCTATTCCGGGTGTGTAACGTCCTTCGCCTATCCAGGATTGGGCGAAGACGTTATGCGCCTGCTTGAAAAGTATGGGGTGGCCCCATATTATCCGCAGGAGCAAGCATGCTGCGGCGCTCCAGCCTACTTCTCCGGAGATTCCGATACCGCACTGGCGCTGGCCATGCGCAATATTCAGGCGCTGTCCAGCGGTGATCCTGATTACATCATTACCGTTTGCCCCGGCTGCGCCGTTATGCTGAAGCAAGAGTTCCCCAACCTCACTTCCAGTCAGCCCGTCCTGCATGAATCAGCCCTGCGTCTTTCCGGCAGGGTGAGAGACCTTTCACAGCTTCTGGCTGAGCTTGGAACAAAGCCGGTTGTTAAGACGTCAGAGGAAAAGAAAGTCACCTATCACGATCCATGTCATCTCAAACGCGGCCTTGGCATATTCGATGAGCCACGGAAATTAATAGAAGCGGCCGGCTACCGGCTGGTGGAGATGAACGATTCTGACGCCTGCTGCGGCTTCGGCGGGGACACGCTGCTGGCTCATCCCGAGCTGTGCGGCTCAATTCTGCAGCGAAAGCTGGGCAACATCGAGGCTACGGGAACGGACACGGTAGTAACGGCCTGCACGGCATGCGTGTTGCAGCTACGCGGCGGGCTTCACAAGAAGAACAGCCCCATCAAAGTGGTCCATATCGCCGAGCTATTGGCCGGTCAGCACTAAGGCGGACATTTGGCGCAGACGGAGCGGAAGAGCGTAGTGCTGAGGTAGCGGTCGCCCCGGTCCGGCAATATCACCACGATATTGCCTTTATCCATTTTTTCAGAAATGCGGACCGCCCCGGCCACTGCCGCCCCACTGGACATGCCCACGAAAACACCCTCCCTGGTGGCCAGCATCCTGGTCATTTCGAACGCCTCACCGTCCTCCACGACTATTTTCTCGTCAAATCCTTTGGTGTCATAGATGCCGGGTACGATGGATTCGGTCATATTTTTCAGCCCCTGTATGGTATGGCCTTCCGTGGGCTCCACGGCGATGACGCGGACTCCCGGCTTCTTCTCCCTCAGGTATTTGGCCGTCCCGATCAGCGTGCCTGAAGTGCCCAGGCCGGCGATGAAAACATCCACTTCGCCGTTG
The DNA here is from genome assembly GCA_028715025.1 of Dehalococcoidia bacterium. Classification (GTDB taxonomy): domain Bacteria; phylum Chloroflexota; class Dehalococcoidia; order GIF9; family UBA5629; genus CAIMUM01. The sequence continues at coordinate 4,965 of JAQTLG010000081.1, forward strand.
GTCTGCCGGAATATCTCCGGCCCGGTGGTCTCGTAATGTGACAGGGGGTTGTTGGGATTATCGAACTGGTTGGGCATGAAGTACCTGTCGGGCTCTTTCTCAATAAACTGGCGAGCGCGGTGGATGGCTCCATCAGTCGCCTCTTTGGCCGGGGTCAGGATAACCTCGGCACCGAAGGCCTGCAAACATATCTGGCGCTCGGTACTGACGCATTCCGGCATGAAAAGCTTCACTTTATATCCCCTGGCCGAGCCGATCATGGCCAGCGCGATGCCGGTGTTGCCTGAGGTGGGCTCGACGATGATCCTGTCTTTGGTCAACTGTCCGCTTTCCTCGGCTTTTACGATCATATAATAGGCCGGACGATCCTTGACAGAGCCGCCGGGATTACAGCCCTCCAGCTTGGCCAGAATCCTTACTCGCGGATTCACCCCGTCCAAGGGACCCAGCTCCACCAGCGGAGTGTTGCCGATTGCGTCGAATACCCTATGCTTGATCTCGTTCATACCTTTTACTCCTTGCCGCTGCCTCTTTACAGGCTTGCCAGGTAGGCATCCTTGTTGTTCATAAACTCCCTGTATATCTGGTAATACTCCGTGTCTATATAGTTTATCGGTCTGATGGGCACGCTGTCGAAATCATAGATGACAGACCCCGGGAAAGCAAGCAGGATGGGTGAGTGACTGGTGATAATGAACTGGGCATGGCCGTCCGAGCTCATTTCTTTGAGCAGCTTCAAAAGCTTGAGCTGGCTCCTGGGTGAAAGCGCAGTCTCAGGCTCGTCCATGAAATAAATGCCCTTTATCTTATAGCGGGAGCTGAAGAACGAGATGAGCGACTGGCCGTGGGACTGTGTGAGCAGAGAGTCCCCGCCGAAGTACTCGAGCATACCCGGGTCGGCGTGCGCCCATTCATCGAGATAACGAGCGAAATCATGAAAGATCTGCGAGCTGAAATACGATCCCGGAACAGGGCCGGACTCCCACTCCACGTCGATGTACTCGTGGAAGCGACCTTCATAGGGATTGTACTTATAGCGCGCGCCGTCGGTATCCTCCCAGATGTGTATGCCGCATCTCTGGCAGATGGCTTTCAGCAGCGTGGACTTGCCGGTCCCGTTCTCGCCTGCAAAAAAGGTAACCGGGCCACGGAAGTCGACCGAGGCGGTCTTGTTGAAGATATCCAGGTTGAAGGGATAACAATCCCTGCCCGGATATCTCTCAGAATGTAGTACCACTTTATTGATATGCATTGTAGATATCGATTGGGGCTGATATTATAACATAAACAGATGCAGCTATATGATTATAAGACAGCTTTCAGCGACTACCCAGGACATTGCCTATGCTAACGGAAGGGATACTGGAGAGCTTTGAGGTCGCCATAGACCCTCAGGTCATCCTGTCGGTCCACGGATACGGCGCGGCAAGGAAGCCCAGTCCGGCCATCGTTGAGATGGCCTCCTCCTCAGCCGCTGAGGCGAAGGGCCTGGTCAGGCCGCGGGCGATCTACCGAGAGTTCCCGGTGGCCAGGCTGGATGCGGAGAGCGTCACCCTGCAAAACGGAATTCAATTCAGCATCGGACGCAAGATCAGCGAGCTATGGGAAGGATGCAGAGCTGTGGGGATAGCGCTGTACACACTGGGACCTGAGCTCGAGGAACGCGTATCTGCTTTAACGGATGCGGAGCGGCAGATAGGGGCACTCAGCCTCGATATAGCGGGCACGATAGCATTGGGGCTTGTGGGACTACAGGTACAGCAGATGGTCTGCCAGCAGCTGGGAGAGCAGGGCGAGGAGGCCGGGCCCTGGCTCAATCCCGGCTATCTCGATTGGCCGCTGACCGACCAGCGCCTGATCTTCGACATTCTACCAGCGGAGAGCATTGGAGTGAGGCTGAACGACTCCTGTATGATGATACCCCGCAAATCGGTCACCGTCTGCGCGGGTATCGGAATCGAAGGATCAGCCGCAGGCTTCAACCGCTGCCGTCACTGCGGCGTGGCCAAATGCCAGTTCCGCAGGGTGACGGTATCATCCGGCAGCGACGGGATTTAATAGATTAGAGCTAATCGTGCAGACCAGCCTGAATTTCCCTGACCGTTTCAAACATCGCCCTTAAATTCTCAGCCGGCATAGTATATTGCAACATATGGGTCGTCGCGAGTATATGCCTTTTGTGAAGTTTGCCAATTTGGTAACCACGCAGGATGCTTTCCCGCATTTCCTGCGGGGTCATCTGCTCCCCAATCTGTATATCTATACCGGTAGCAAAGGCTAACCTGTCTCCGTATTTTTCATAAGCCGATTGAAAATCGTTCCCCGCCTTGGGCTGAAAAGCCTGCAGGATATCAAGCTCCGCCTCCACATAATAATCAAGGAAC
>JAQTLG010000082.1 GCA_028715025.1 Dehalococcoidia bacterium
TGGGAGGAGTATATGTGGAGCTTTTCCAGGACGTTATTTTCAACATCCACCCATTGACCGATATAGACGCACATGAGATGATCAAATCTGTCAAGGCTTATCAGTTATTGGAAGGCTGGAGGGGATCCAAGCGTGCCGACATCCCGGCCATCGAGGAGCTGTTGTTGAGAATATCTGCCATGGCGGAGAACCATCCACAGATACTTGAGATGGACCTGAATCCGGTCAAGGTATTGCCGGAAGGCCAGTTCTACCTGGTGGTGGACGGACGCATACTAGTCAGCAGAGAGCAGGAATAAAATTTCTACAATATAAGCAGTACCGAAGCAGGCAGCTCTAATAGTTATACAGATTGGTCTGAAATGATAGCGGTTGCGGCTACAGGCATTTTTATTGCACAGCAAAAAAGAATAGCAGCGGAATCTTTCAGAGTATCTCCAGCTGTCTAAGAAGAATAATAATAAACAGCACAAACGAGGTAACGATGCCAACGATTATTCCGATCCATGCCCACAGCGGCGCGGATCCATTTCTTTCAGCAGGTGCTTGATAAGATTGAGCAGGCTGTACCTGGTAACTGAACGTCGCGCTCCAGTCACCGGCCACAGGTTCAAGGGCCATCACCCGCCAGTAATAGCTTTTGTTACACTCCAACTGCCCGTCGTACCGGTATGCAGTCGTCTTTAAACTTGCCGAAACCAGCGGTTGGCTCATATCGTAATTTTCAGATAACTCAAATTTATAGCTGGTGGTTTCTTTGAATGGTGACCATGAGAAGGAAACCGGCGAGTTGCAGGGGCATTCACAACCATCTTCGGGCGCCAGCAATTGTGAGCCATAATAGGCAGAGGTAACCGGGAAACCGGGACTGACCATAAAACATAACGTGTCTGACCATGGACTTCGGATAAACTCCCACGTGGCGGCACGTATGCACCTGACCCGCCAGTAATAGAAAGAGCCTGCTTCCGGCAGTGAGCCGGGAGGCAGCCACAAAGTAGGGTAGTTGACATTAGCAGCATCAGTATTGATCAAGATGGACCCGATTACTGCCGAAATATTGTCTGCCGCTGATATTTCAGGATTGATCCTGAGTGTGAAATTCCTATCCTTGGCAAGTTGCAACTCATAGCGGTCTGTCAATGAGAGCTGCTCCCAGGCAAGGTCAACCTGATCGTTTCTGCCGCTGACCGGGTCGCAGCCAACTTCAGACGGGCCATTGATCCAAGGCCCGATCTTGCAGAGGTTATCCCTGAACCTGTAAATCTGAGCTGTATCGTCCGCAAAATCCAAATCAGCCGTGTCAATAGTCCAAAGTTCGTTTTCGTTGGAATTACCCGATAACTTGATCCAGGGTGGATTGTTGGTAAATTTAAGCGGCTCCTGATCGAATGCCGTATTATTATCGGTCAGTGTACGGTTCACTATATCCCATTCGATATTGATCGGTTGGCCGGCAGTAGGGTTCAACGTTCGGTTCATGCCGCCCGTGTGATTATTCGATACCATGGTGCGGTTGTCCGGTTTGGGCCGCTCTGCCCGCAGCGGATAAAGCGTCCCTTCCGGCCCTGTAATCAGGCCACTTATAATCTGACCCGGGTGCGACCGGGTTATCGTTTCGTCTATCTGTTCCCACTCAGTTGACTGGCCGATAATCCAGCGCCAGACACCCTTATCGGAGATATTATCGGCGGCATAAATTATATTATTGAGGGGGTAGTCAGCATCAGCCGCAACCTGTACACAGCCGGTGCCCAGGCCTATTGGATTCTCGATTTCGATAAAGCTGGTGCCGTTGTCAGTGGAATAGGCTACCTTACTGTCCATACTTCCGGCGAATAAGTGGCCGTTAGCGGCCAGGGCCAGCATGTTGATATCGTCCAGGCCGGTCATCACACTTTCACCCCATTTGAGTCCGCCATCCGTGCTTTTACGGACAACTCCACCCGGCAACGCCATATAAAGCGTGTCCTTGCTTGCGGCGATCATGTCTGTGACCGGGCCCGGCACATATCGTTGTTTCCATGTGTTGCCCTGATTTGTCGATACCTCCAGCAGTGTCCGGTTATCGCTGCCGGCTTCCACTGCATAAATCGTGTAATCGTTGCTATAGTCAGGACTTAAGCGAAGAAGCACCATATCGGACGAGGTCCTCATGGTGAGCAGGCGCGCCCAGTAAGTTCCTATCGGCTCCCCGGCACAGCGCCAGACACCCTCGGGAGTGATGCCATTGCTGAAAGTGGCCATGAAGAGGCTTTTTGAATTGGGCGCCGGCGCAACATCCGACATTTGTATAATTGTGTTGATCAGGCCGGTCTGCGTCCATGTGTCCCAATCGTCAGAACTTTGCGAGAAGGCGCTTTCATCGAGTGGAGCGCTGGGGTCCTGCCCCGTTCCGCAGAAGGCTATAGTGCCCTTTGAGTTCCAGGCCACCAGGGCATTTCCCGGACCCGAAGGAGGCTGTGTGGCCGGATACCATGTTACAGGACCAGGTGCATAAAGCGGGTTGTCGCTTCTATAGACCTGGACGGAGAAACCAGCCGGTTTCGTTCCTGCGGAAAGCAATTTGCCCTGAGTCGATGTCCCGTAATATGCGATACTGCTGATACCATCCGACCTGTTGGGAGCCAAGAGCTGCTGCTTGATAGTATCATCAAATCTGTAGACATCATTTTGATTATCCTTATCTCTTTTGTAGTTCACGAAAACCTTACGAAATGTCGAGGCACCGCTACTATAGTTATAGTCTGAGGGCAGGGCTATAGATGACGACACATTATCCCCGGCGGCGGCTAAGGCTGAAGCGATTGGCAACTGAGCGTTCCATGTGGCAGGCGGACTGAAATTTATCTGCCCGATGCACAGCCATGTACTGTTGTCAGACAGGTGACCGGCGGTGTCATTTTTTGTTGAAGCGACGGCCAGGATAGTTCGATCCGCATTGTACTTGGGAGCGAATGCGATTGCCGATACCTCAGCACCGGGCACACCAGAAGAAATAGTCAGATTTTGATTTTGCCAGCCGGCAAGCGACTTACCGACTTTAATCGTCGAAATTCCCCCGGCCGTGTTGATATTATTATTCCATGCAGCCGTGCCGACCGCCAGGTCATGATAGTTTTCAGTGCTTACCCCATCGGTGTATCCGCTGGAAATGGCAATACATTGAATAGTACTATTATCTGTGACAGGGGGGAAAAGAGTATTGTTCCAGGTAACTCCGGCATCGGAAGACCAATACACCATAGAATTATCGTCGGATACAGCCACGTACTGTGACATATCGGGTGCGACGGCTATCTCATGAAGAGGCAAGCTCACCCCCGCATCGCTTAAAGCTTGCGTTATATTGTCGAAGGTCACACCCCCATTATCGGACCTGTGCAACCAGCCGTTGGCAGTGTCCAGCGCATAAACAACGTCATGGCTGATGGCGATGCGGTTGATCTCCGAGCCGAAGATTACAATTTCACCTTTGAAGCCGGGCTTGTCCACTGCCTCCCATTTCAAAGGTAACAGCGAATTATCCTGGGCGTTGGCCGCCCCGGTTAATCCGCCAATAAATACCAGCCACAATGCCACCAGGCACCAGTATCCTTTTATCCTGTATGCCCTCTTTATGGAAAATACTCCGGAGCTTGATTTTATTCCAAAACTCTGTGCCATAATACATCGGAAATATTAATTTATTATTAATCAGCTATAATGCGCAGCATGCGCTTAATAAAATCCTAATATTTTTGACATAGACTATTACCGTGCTAATCTTCGTAATCATTGATAAATTCGACCAGTAGTCTGAGGTTCATGAGAAAATTCGAGGAAACATCTTTCACAATACTGGTGCTGCTAGTCGTAACTCTTGCACTGAGCTGCGCTGCAAAAGCGGACCCGGCGGCTGCCAACCAGACCGCCACAATCCAGCGCGGCAATCTTAATATCAATATTCTGGCCAGCGGAAACCTGGCAACGGCCCGCGAGGAAAACCTGGCATTTTACTCCTCAGGTACTGTGCAGGAAGTGCTGGTGAAAATCGGCGATGCTGCGGAATCAGGAAAAGTGCTGGCGAAATTAGATACAGCAACCCTGGAGATTTCTCTGACTCAAGCACAGATAAATGTTGAAAAAGCGCGCCTCAATTTGAGTGACGCCGTGAGTGGGAATAACGGCAAAGCCCCGGACCCTTTAAACATAGAGTCGATGGAACAGGACCTTAAAATCGCCCAGGCCAATCTTGCCGTGGCAGAAAAATTACTACAACAGGCTACTATAGTCGCCCCTTTCGCCGGGTTGGTTGCAGAAGTGAACGTAGTGCCTGGCGACCAGGTCTCGGCAAGTACAGTGGCCATACGCCTGATCGACCCGGTAAATTTCCAGACCGATGTACTGGTTAATGAGATGGAGGTTTACCAGTTGAGTATAGGCACACCGGCCACGGTCCAGGCGGTCGCACTGCCCTCATATACCTTTCCGGCCAAAATCTCGCTGATAGCGGAGACGCCCACAATTTCATCAAATGTGGTGAATTACAAGGTGACCGTACAGTTGGACCCCGTGGACTCGGCCACACTGCAGGCGCAAGCTGCACAGCGTGTCACTTCAGGGTCTGCGTCGGCTCGTACCAGGCCGTCGGGCACAGGCATGCAGACAGCAGGCATGCAATTCAGTGGCTCGGCCTCCGATAATCGAACATTTACCAGGCAGGCCTTCCCCGGCCGGCAGTCCGACAATCAGACGGTATACGATAATCGAACATCGACTGGGCATTTATTTACAGGGCAGACGCCTGGCGCCGCCGGACAAAATCAGCAGGTACCTATCACAACAACCCTACCCCAGGACTTCCGCCTGAGGGAAGGGCTGACCGTTACCGTCAGTATAATAGCCGAGCAGAGGACAGACATCCTGCTTGTCCCCAATAAAGCTATTACCAGCCGGAGTGGGCGATATTATGTACAACTGGTGTCTGGAGAAAAGACCGAGGAGAAAATGATTCAGGCAGGCATCACCGACGGCCAGAATACGGAGGTCATCAGCGGTCTCAGCGAAGGGGACGTGGTATCCACCGCTACCAATATTGCCACCTCGACGTCAACAACCAACTTTCAACAACAAAGGGGTTCGAGCAGTGTGATCCCCGGAGTCCGTTTACCCTGATGATCCGATTGCAAGACATTCAAAAAATATATCCCATCGGGGACAGGCAGCTACAGGTATTAAGAGGCGTTAGTTTCACGATAGAAAAAGGAGAGCTTGTCGCCATTATGGGACCTTCAGGGTCCGGCAAATCAACCATTCTGAATCTTCTGGGCTGCCTGGACGTGCCGACTTACGGCAGCTACCATATAGACGGCCAGGAGGTAAGCCGGCTTAATAGCAGGGAGCTTGCTCACATCAGGGCACAAAAGATAGGATTTGTCTTCCAGCAATTCAACCTGTTGCCTAAGCTGTCGGCCCTGGCCAACGTCAAACTGGGACTGGAATATGCGGGCGCCGACGATTTCAAATCCGCCATGCAATCGCTTACCACCGTGGGACTGGCCGACCGCGCAGACCACCGACCCAGCGAGCTTTCCGGAGGAGAGCAGCAGCGCGTGGCCATAGCCCGCGCCCTGGCCAAGAATCCACCTTTGATACTGGCCGATGAGCCCACAGGCAATTTGGACAGCAGGTCCGGCGACGAGATAATATCGATGCTCACCACACTTCATGACGAGCAGAAGATCACCCTTGTAATGATCACCCACGACCCCAGAATCGCCGGGGCCTGCCAGCGTATCATACATATCAAGGACGGCCTGGTAGAGAAGGATGAAAAAGTACGTTAGACTGCTGAGGCCATTCCACAACGCCTGGGGAGGCGTCACCTCTCACAAGCTGCGCAGCCTGTTAACTATACTCGGTATCGTGATCGGTGTTTCGGCTGTTATCGCGCTGATGTCGATCGGCAAAGGAGCCGAGGCAGACATACTTGCCCGGATACAGACACTGGGAGCGGACCTGATGATGATCAGTCCCGGATCGCAGATGGGTGCAGGCGGAGTCCGGGGCGCAGCAGGCAGCGCTGTGACATTGACCATGGAAGATGCTGCGGCCATCGCGGGAAAAACCGACCTGGTCGCTTCAGTGTCCCCGATCTTTTCCAGAAACATGCAGTTGATCGCCGGCAGCCAGAATATGAATGCACAGGTCACAGGCACAACTCCGTCTTATATGCAGACATACAATTTGAATACGACCAGCGGTACCTTTTTCTCCGATTACGACTATCAGCGCGGGAGCGCTGTGGCCGTTTTGGGGTCCACCGCTGCGCAGACACTTTACGGTACTGATGACCCGCTGGGGCAGAATTTGAGGCTTGGAACTATCATAGTACGCGTGATCGGCGTGCTTGCCGCCAAAGGTTCCGTCAGCGGATCGCCAGATAACATGGTATTTATTCCTCTCACTGCCATGCAGCAGGCTGTGGCGCAGCAGCGTACCCAACGCGGGGAGCAGATCATTTCCTCCATTTCACTGAAGGTGAAAGACGTAAACAACAGCAGCAGCGTAGTACAGGAACTTACGGAGCTCCTGCGCACGCGTCACCGCCTGATCGCGTCGGCGGCTAATGACTTTAGAATCACATCCATGGAAGAGGTGGCCAGCACGGTATCGGAGACAATGGCCACGACGACGATGCTGCTGGGAGCTATAGCCGCCATCTCCCTGCTGGTAGGCGGTATAGGCGTAATGAACATCATGCTTGTTTCGGTGCTTGAGAGGACCAGGGAAATCGGAATCCGCAAAGCGCTGGGGGCCAGGGATACCGATATCTGGATTCAATTCTTGATTGAGTCCGCATTTCTTTCACTCGCCGGCGGCCTGATCGGGGTTGCTCTCGGCTGGGGGGCAGCCTACCTTGTATCAAACGTATGGTCGATGCATACCCTGGTCAGTATTGATATTGTCATACTGGCCGTCTCCGTTTCCGTAGGAATCGGCCTGTTCTTCGGTTTTTATCCCGCCTGGCAGGCGTCAAGGCTTAATCCGATCGAAGCGCTGAGACATGAATAGGGAAAGAAGACTTGATCAAGTATTATTGTTCAATAATCACCAGAACTGCCACTGACCGTAACCTTGGTAGCTTGATTGTGATGGTTATAGCTATTCACAATCGCTAAAGAAATAATATGGGGGCGGATTTATAAACCCGCCCGGCCGGCATGCCTCAGATTAATACGTGGACACATTCAGCTCCTCCATCTTGCCGGTCACCATAAACACCACGCGCTCGCAGAT